>NZ_JBSGZD010000007.1:0-81845 GCF_053610825.1 Streptomyces sp. NPDC054863
ATATTCGGCTCGTTCTTGAAATGCGGCCCCATTGCGGGTGCCGGGATTTCCTCGATACGCGCCGGTATCGAGAGGACTCCCCGTGAGTACGAACTATGCCCGCTTCGGCGGAAATCGTGACACCAGTGCCGGAAAGAAATCCGGCGGCGGATCCGGGAACGGCAGCCGCAGCGGCAGCCGCACCAATGCCGGCAGCGGCAACCGGACCGGCAACAGCAGCGGCAACCGCGCCGGCGGCAGCAACAACAGCGGTGGCCGCTCCCGCCGCCCCGTGTCGCTGAAGGGCGAGTTCGCCCTCCCGGTCACGGTCACCGAGGCCCTTCCCCCGGTCACGTCCTTCGCAGAGCTGGACATGCCGGACAGCGTGCAGGGTGCACTGGTCGCGGAGGGCGTCACCGAGCCCTTCCCGATCCAGGCCGCGACCCTCCCCAACGCGCTCGCCGGGCGCGACGTCCTCGGCCGGGGCCGTACGGGCTCCGGCAAGACCCTCGCCTTCGGCCTGGCACTGCTCACCCGCACAGCCGCCTACGGCCGGCGGGCGCAGCCCAAGCTGCCGCTCGCGCTCGTCCTCGTACCGACGCGTGAACTCGCGCAGCAGGTCACGGACGCACTCACCCCGTACGCCAAGGTCCTGAACCTCAGCATCGCCACCGTCGTCGGCGGCATGTCGATCGGCCGGCAGTCCTCCGCGCTGCGGCGCGGGTCCGATGTCGTCGTCGCCACCCCCGGCCGCCTCAAGGACCTGATCGAGCGCCGCGACTGCCGACTCGACCAGGTCAGGATCACGGTCCTCGACGAGGCCGACCAGATGGGCGACATGGGCTTCATGCCCGACGTCACCGAACTGCTCCAGCAGGTCAGGGAGGACGGCCAGACGATGCTGTTCTCCGCGACCCTCGACCGCAATGTCGACAAGCTGGTGCGGGGCTTCCTTTCCGACCCGGTCGTCCACTCCGTCGACCCCTCGGCGGGTGCCGTCACGACGATGGAGCACCACGTCCTGGAGGTGCACGGCGCGGACAAGCACGCCACGACGATCGAGATCGCGGCCCGCGACGGCCGCGTCCTGATGTTCCTGGACACCAAGCACGCCGTGGACCGGCTCACCAAGGACCTCCAGGAGGCGGGCGTCCGCGCGGCGGCCCTGCACGGCGGCAAGTCGCAGCCCCTGCGTACGCGCACGCTCGACCGCTTCAAGAACGGCGAGATCAACGTCCTCGTCGCCACGAACGTCGCCGCCCGCGGCATCCACATCGACAACCTCGACCTCGTCGTGAACGTCGACCCGCCCACCGACCCCAAGGACTACCTGCACCGCGGCGGCCGTACCGCCAGGGCGGGAGAGTCCGGCCGGGTCGTCACCCTGGTCACACCCGGCCAGCGGCGCGACATGCACCGGCTGATGCGCGAGGCGGGCATCCAGCCGCAGACGGCGGCCGTGCGTTCCGGCGACGCCGAGCTGAGCCGCATCACCGGCGCCCAGGCCCCGTCCGGCGTACCGGTCCGCCCGGCCGTCGAGCGGGCCCGCTCCGGCGCCGCCACGGCCTCCACCGACCAGGACCGAGGCCGCCCGGCCCGCTCACGCCGCTCCCCGGTGCCGTCACGCGGACGCCGCGAGTCCGCGGAAATGGCCGCCGCCCGAAAGGCGGCAGCGGTGCGCCGGGCCTCCTGAGCCCCCGTCACCGCCCGGGCCCACATCCCCACCCGGCCCCCACCCCCACACGCAGAACAGGCCCCACCCCGGCGAGGGGGTGGGGCCTGTTGCGTTCTGTGCCCCCGGCAGGATTCGAACCTGCGACACCAGCTTTAGGAGAGCTGTGCTCTATCCCCTGAGCTACGGAGGCGACACTGCCCCTGGGGGCAGCTCAGGACAGGTTAGCCGATGGAGGAGGCGGTTCGCTCGAAGGGGGAGGGGACCGGGAAGTAGGCGCCGAGGAAGGCGCGCAGGACGCGGTCCTGTTCGTCGGCGGGGACCTCGGCCGCTGCGGATTCGCCGATGCAGAACACGGTGTGGCTGCGGGCGGCGAGCAGGCGGCTGAGGCGGGTGTGGTGGGCGTAGTCGCCCGCGTTGATGAAGGAGCAGGAGAGGGAGGCGGGGGCGGAGCGGCCGGTGAGGTAGCCGTAGTGGTGGTGGAGGGAGGAGGCGACCGAGAGGTCGGTGTGGGCGCGGAAGCGGTTGGCGGCGGTGGTGGCGATCTCGGTGGGGAACTTCTCGGCGAGTTCGGCCAGCACGCTGCGGCGCAGGGGGTGCGGGGCGTGCAGGAAGCCGTGGGTGGCGGTGCGGCCGAAGGCTTCCTGGAGGAGGGTGCGGTTGTTCTTCGCGGCGGCGAAGTAGCCCTCGTCGTCCGGGGAGAGGGGGGAGGGGGGTACGGCGGTGGGGGAGCGGAAGAAGTGGGCCTGGCCGTTGCTGTCGAAGAACGAGCGGGGGGTGACCGGGCGGCCCAGGAACACGTCGTCGTTGAAGTAGAGGAAGTGCTCCGAGAGGCCCTCGATGCGGTGCAGCTGGCTCTCGATGGCGTGGGAGTTGAAGGTGGGGAGGACCGAGGGGTCCGCGAAGATCTCGCGGTGCGGGACGACCTTCACGTTCGGGTGGGCGGTGTCGAGCCAGGCCGGGGTCTGGTCGTCGGTGACCAGGTAGACGTTGCGGACCCAGGGGGCGTACATGGCGAGGGAGCGCAGGGAGTAGCGGAGCTCGTCGCGGTTGCGGAAGCGGACGTCGCCGCTGTCGGCGTCGGCGTTGTCGGCGTCCGTGCTGTCGGTGTCCGCGATGCCGGTGTCGGCCGTGGCGGGGCGTGCGGCGTGGCGGGCCTCGTCGCGGCGTTCGCGCCACTTCGGGTCGCTGTCGTCGACCCAGGTGTAGACCACGTCGACGGGGAAGTCGACGTCCCACATCAGGTGCTCGGTGAAGGCGGGCACCGTCGGGTGGTCGCGCTCGCCCACGCGCAGCGTCGCCGTCGGCTCCAGGTCCGGCAGCCGGGGGCCGACCAGGGTGCTGCCGCGGGGGGCGCTGCGCCAGCCGGGGAGCTCTTCGTCCTCGGCGTTCAGGGTCCAGAACTCGATGGTGCAGCCGAAGGCGGGACCGTAGCGCAGGGTGCGGCTCTCGGTCACCACCGGCTTGAAGACGCGTACGCCCGCGACGTCGCCGACCCCGCGCAGCCGCTCCGCGAGTACCGCGCCGGGGGCCGCGCCGCGCGGGGTGACCAGCTCGGCGTAGACGGGCTTGCCGTGCAGGTCGGCGGCGAGGGCGGCGAGCGCCTCCGTGCGGCGCTCGACCTCGACGGCGACGCGGTGCGAGGTGCCGTTGTCGCGCAGGACGACGAACGGGACGCCGTGCGCGGTCAGCGCGTCGGCGGCGAGCTCCAGGTTCCAGTCGGCCATGCGCGGGGCGAGGATGTCGTCGCGCACCTCGGCGAGGCGGCCCGCCGAGCGGACCAGGGTACCGGAGCGGTCCTGCGCCTGGAGGAGGACCTCGCGGGCCTTCTGCTCGTCGGCGGAACCCGCGAGGACGCTGATGGGCGCCGCCACGTTGAAGCTGCGGCTGCCCCCGGCGGCGATGCGGCGGGCGGTGCGGTCGGCGCGCTCCGCGAGGCGGGCCGGGTCGTCGCGGCGGGCCACGAGGCGGCTGAAGAGCTCCTCCCAGCGGGCGGTGATCTGCTCCGCGCCGAAGCGCTCGTGGACGCCCTCGCGGGCGGCCTTTCCGTACGCCAGGCGCGTGTCGTCGTCGGCCATCAGCTTCGCCATGGCGACTGCCAGGGAGTCCTTGTCGCCGGCCGGTACCAGGAGGCCGTCGACGCCGTGGCGGACGATCTCGGCGGGTCCCGTCACGATGTCGTACGCGATGACGGGGACGCCCGCGGCGAAGACTTCGAGGAGTACGAGGGGGAACGCCTCGTTGCGCGAGGGCAGCATGGCGAGGCCGGCCTTGGCCCACTCCTGCTCCATGTCGGCGCTGCGGCCCAGGAGCTGGACCCGGTCGTGCAGGGCGAGGCCGTCGATCAGACGGCGCAGCCTGACCTCCTGCGGGCCGTCGCCGAAGATCCGCATCGTCCAGTCGGGGTGCTCGTGGGCGATCGAGGCGAACGCTTCGATGGCGTGGTCGAGCTGCTTCTCCGGGGTCATCCGGGCGGCCATGACGATCGACTTGTTGCCGAGGTCGGAGCGCGGACGGAAGCCGTCCGGAACCGCGTTCGGGATGGCGACCAGCTCGGGGGCCGAGGCGCCGAGGGAGTCGGCGAACCAGTCGTTGGTGCGCTCGGTCAGCGAGACCAGCGCGTCGAAGCGCGGTGCGCAGACCAGCAGCGGCTCGCCGCTGACGTCGCGCAGCTGGGAGGCGCGGTGCTCCTGGTGGACGGTGATCACCCGGGACGGCACCAGCTCGGCGGCGGCGGCCATCAGCGCGGGCGTGGTGGTGACCAGGACGTCGGTGTCGAGGGAGCCGAGCGCCGTCGACATCTCGATGTCCGTGAGCCGGTCGAAGGTCGACTCCCAGGAGGGCTTGATGATCTCGCTGGGGAGGGAGGCCAGGGTGCGGCAGGCCTTCTCGTCCAGACCGCTCTCGCGGACCGGGCGGCCGTAGGGGCCCGTACGGTCGACGAGGTAGCGCCGGGGTATGGCACGGCCGGCCGTGAAGAAGGGCTCCGGCCGGGTCTTGAGGACGCTGATGACCTCGACCTCGTGGCGCGGCGCGAGGTGTGCCGCCTGGGTGTAGGTGGCCATCTCCGTGCCACCCATCTCGTCGCCCCAGGTGAGCAGGAACGTGATCTTCATCAGGCGGTTTCCTCGGTGGTGATGGCCGTGGCGGCGGTCGTGGCCGTGGCGGCCCGGGGGGTGGTGCTCTGCGGGGCGGCGGTGCCGGCTGTGCCCGGGCTCTGCGGGGCGGCGGTGCCGACGGCGCCCGTGCCCTGCGGGGCGATCGGCGCGCAACTGACCGCGAGGTTTCCGGTGGCGTTGAGATGCGCGTGCACGCGCAGCAGCGCGCCTTCCTCGGTGGCTATCGTCCGGAAAGGCGTACGGAACACCTTCTTGGGGTGGCGTACGTCGGTCAGCCGACGGGCGATCCGGACGCGGGTCCGGCCGCGGCGCAGCTGGAGGTCCCACATCCGCTGGCTCTTCGTGCCGCGTGTCATCGCGTCCAGCGGTACGTCGAAGGTGAAGCGGTCGCCCTCCCAGAGCGGGACGACGGACACGGCCCGGCCCGACCCGCCGCGGCGCACCGCCTCGGCCGTGAACTCCGGGTACGGGGCCGAGGCGGCCAGCAGCCTGCCGTGCACCGTGATGCGGTCCCAGCGCAGGTCGAAGCTCAGTAGCTCGGCCTGTTCGCGCGGCCCGGTCACCTTGATCATGGCGTGGCCGTCGACGGAGCGGACGGGGCGGAAACCGGCGCCGCTGGTGGCGCTCTGCGGGTGCGGGAGGGTGGGTCCTTCGGCACCGCGGGAGGCCGGATCGGCCACCGAGTAGCGGCTCTCGTGGCCCGCGGCATCGGTCGTGACCACCGTCAACCGCCATACACCGTCGGTGAGTTGGGCGCCGGGCGCGGCCGGGTCGTCGTGCCGGGCGTGCCGCAGCGACGCGGTGCCGGTGAGGAGGAGGCCCTCGGGGTGGAGCTCCAGGTCGAGCGGGACGCTCTGGCTGCGGCCCCGGTGCTCCAGCAGGAGGCGGGCCCTGGCCGGCGGAGTGGCCGGGTGCGGGCACGGCAGTGCGAGGTTGAGGGTGCGGCCGGAGAGGACCGAGAGGTGGACCGGGCGCAGCACGGGGCGGGGCACCACGCGGGCGCCGATCGCCGGAACTGTGTTGATCCGCTCGACGCGGCGGCGGACGCGGCCGGCGGTGCGGCGGGCGCGCTTGGCGGCGGCCACGGCATGGGACAGCAGGGCATCACTCATGATGTTCGGTCATCTCTCCTCCTGGCCCCTTCACGACCTGCGGGGCCAGGGCATCGTGTCAAGGCCCCGTGGGCCCGGCAAATCTGAGGTTCTGTCCAACTTCCCCGGTCGGGCGCCCGACCGGAAGAGTGATTCAGATCACCTGCCTGTCATGGAGCGGGCACGCCGTGAACTCGCTCTCATCTTCGGGTGAACGCCTAATACCCAAATATGACTGGTGCGTTTCATTTGTAGAGTTTAGGTGAAGGGGGCGGCTGACTGCCCTCGGTGACCGAGTGGGGCGAGGGGCATGAAGCAGATCGAGGACACGAAGCCGGCGGAACCGGCCGGGCAGGGCGCGGGGGATGTTCCCGCTTCCGCGGCTGCTCCGGCTTCCGTTCCTGCTGCCGGCTCCGGCACCGTTCCCGCCGCGCCCGCGCCTGCGGCGACCGCCCCCGCCGTGGCCCCGCCGGTCGCTCCCGGGGTGGTCCCCGGCAGCACCGGCGGCGTCAACACCGAGGCGTCCCCGCTCGTGGCCGTCTACCGCAAGGTCGCCCCCAAGCGGCTGCGCCGCGCGATAGCCGGGCGGTACTCGCCCGAGATGCGCCGCGGCATCAAGAAGGCGGTCAGTGCGGCTGCCGTCGTGCAGGGCGTCCACCAGGTGCGCAACGCACGGCTCAGTGCCCAGCGCCGCCCGCTGATCGACGGTTCCGGCGGCGTGGTGCTCGCCTTCGACGGCCGGCCCCGCATCGCGTTCGTCGAGGAGCGGCTCTCGCCGCAGACCGCCCGCCGCGCCAATCTGGCCACCGTCACCGCCGCCCTGGAGGGCGCCGGGATCGACTACTTCTGCGTACGGGGCCAGGAGCGCGGCCAGGAGAAGAGCGGGGTGCCCGAGAACCGCGGAACCACCGTCGCCGTGGCCGCACGGGACCGGGCGCGGACGCTCGACGCCCTCCAGGAACTGTGCCGCACGCTGCCCGGCTACTTCGGGGCGCACGGTGAGGACGGGCGGCGCACCGTTCCCGCCTACCGGCCCGCCGGCTGGAAGCGGTACGCGGGCGCGAAGTCGCTGCACCTGTTCTGGTACCGCACCGAGGCGTCGCAGCGCCTCGTGCTGGGACCGGAGTTCGGCTGCGACATCGAGTTCTGGAAGCAGGACGGCGACCGGCTGACCGCTCCGCGCCGCAATGCCATCACCGAGTCCGTACCCGTGGACGGGGACTCCGTAGAGGTGCCCGTCGCCACGTTCGCGGCGCCCTTCGGGACGCGCGACGCCTCACCGGTGACGGTGCGGACGCGGCCGGAGTTCGGTGCGCTCACCCCGCACGACATCACCTTCCCCGTCGACGTCGTCTACACGTGGGTGGACGGCTCCGACCCGGCGTGGATCGAGCGGCGGGCGGGCGTCACCGGCAGCGCTTACCACGAGGAGGCGGCGAACGCCGCGCGCTACGCCAACCACGACGAGCTGCGCTACTCGCTGCGGTCGCTGGAGATGTACGCACCCTGGGTGCGCACCGTGTACCTGGTGACCGACGACCAGACCCCGGCCTGGCTGGACACCTCGCAGCCGGGCATCGAGGTCGTCTCCCACCGCGAGATGTTCTCCGACCCCTCGGTGCTGCCGACGTTCAACTCGCACGCCATCGAGAGCCAGCTGCACCGCATCGAGGGGCTCTCCGAGCACTTCCTGTACTTCAACGACGACGTCTTCCTGGGCGCCGAGGCGTCCCCGAGGGACTTCTTCTTCGCCAACGGGCTCACCAAGTTCTTCCCCTCGCCCGCACTGGTCCCGCTCGGCCCGCCCAGCGCGGACGACGTCCCCGTGTCCGTGGCGGGCAAGAACAACCGCGCCCTCATAGAGGAGCGCTTCGGCACCACCCCCGTCGGCAAGATGCGGCACGTCCCGCACGCCCTCAGCCGGTCCGTGCTGGCGGAGATCGAGGAGGAGTTCCCCGAGCAGCACCGGGCGACCGCCGCACAGCGCTTCCGCAGCAGCGAGGACATCGCCATCCCGTCCTCCCTCGCCCACTACTACGCCTTCCACACCCGGCGCGCGCTGCCCGACGACATCGAGTACGCCTACATCGACGTCTCGCTGCCGAACGCCGCCAACCGGCTCGACCGGCTGCTCCTCAGCCGTGACAAGAGCGTGTTCTGCCTCAACGACACGCTCTCCACCGAGGACGACTTCGACCGGAGCGCGGCACTGTTGCGCCCGTTCCTGCAGACGTACTTCCCGGTGCCCAGCCGGTACGAACTGCCGTCCTGACGCTGTCCCCACGGCGCCGGTCTCCCGGCGCCGCCCCTGTTCGGCGCTGCCCTTCCGGCACCGCCCTTCCCCGGAGGAATCCCGCCTTGCGTACCCCGCCCTCCCGGCGCGCCGTCGTCACCGGTCTCGTCGTGCTGACCGCGGCGGGGTGCAGCAGCACCACCATGGGCGCGGGGACCGTCCCCGTCCAGGCCGCCAAGCGCGGGACCGTGAGCGAGGCCGAGGACGGCTCGGGCGGCAGCCGGGTCATGCAGATCCTCGCCCACCCGGACGACGACCTGTACTTCATGAACCCCGAGGTGAACCAGACGATCGACGCCAACGACCAGCTCGTCAGCGTCTATCTGAACAGCGGCGAGAGCTTCGGCCGCAACAAGGTCCCCGGCGGACCGAAGCCCGTGCCCGACGTCCCCGGCTACGCGGGCGCCCGCCGCCAGGGGCTGCGCCAGGCGTACGGACTCATGGCGACCGGCGACGTGCGCGCGCCCTGGACCACACGGGCCGAGGAACTCCCCGACGGCAGCCTCATAGAGGTGAACGTCCTCGACGGCCACCCCGGTGTCCGGCTGGTGTTCCTCGGAGTGCGGCAGCACCTCGGTGCGGCGCACGCCGTCAAGCGCGGGCTGCTCGACCTGTGGACCGACCCCGCCATGGTCACCAGCACGCTGCCCAGCACGGGCTCCCCGGTCACCACCTCCCACCGGGTGACCCGGGCGAGCCTGACCGACGTCCTGGTCCACCTGCTCGACCAGTTCCGTCCCACGCTCGTACGCACCCTGGACCCCGACCCGGACATGCAGGTCCACGACGCCACGCACCGCCTCAGGCACGACCAGCGCGGGTACTCCGACCACCCCGACCACACGGCCGCGGCCCTGTTCGCCCACGCCGCGCTCGCCCGCTACCGGGGGCCGGGCAACGGCGCCCCGTACCTGGTCACCGCCTACCGCGGCTACTACAGCGAGCGCTGGCCCTCCAACCTGCCCCGGCGGCTGTTCCGTGCCAAGGGCGACGCCCTCAACGCCTACGGCGGCGCCCCGGACACCTGCGACTTCGCGGCGGGCTGCGGCGACTACGACGTCGGCAGCAACCGTTCGTACAAGACCCGCTGGCTGCGCACCACGACGCTGCGGTACCCGACCGCGGCCCCGCAGCTGCGCCAGGACGCGGCAGGGCGGCTGACCGCCTTCGCCGTGCTCGGCGGCCAGGCGGCCATGTGGCGGGAGTCCGCGCGGGGCAGCGGCGACTGGTCGCAGGCACGGCTGCTCGGCGGCGACGGACTGCTGCCCGGGCTGACCGCCACGCTCACCAAGGACGGCCGCTGGCAGCTGTACGCCGAGCGGATCGCCGCCCTGGGCGCGAAGGCCCGGGACAACCGGCGCGAGATCGTCACGGCCGAACAGACGCGCAGGGACGGCCCGTTCGGCGCATGGGTGTCGCTCGGCGCACCCGACCGCGCGCCCGACCGGGGGCGCCGGGTGGGCGGCCCCGTCGTGGCCCGCGCGGGGGACGGCACCACCTGGCTGTTCGTACGGGACTGGGCCAAGGGTGTCGCCTGCCGGCAGCGGCGCGCCGACGGACGCTGGACGCCCTGGCAGGACCTCGGTGGCGCCGACGTGCAGGAAGGTCTGAGCACTGTCACCGACAGCAAGGGGTGCGTCCACGTCTTCGGCAGCGGGCACGACAGCGTGCACCACTGGCGTCAGGACAAACCCGGCGGGCCCTTCACCTTTGTCCTGACAAACCTTCCGACACCGGGAGACCCGCCGACCGCACTGGCGCGCCCGGACGGATCGGTTCTGCTGGCGTACCGCGAGGCGAAGACGGCGACGCCGCTCGTGCACACCCTGCCGGCCGACGGGGGGCCGTGGCGGACCGAGCACACGGGCCTGGTCGCCCGCGGGTACGGCGCGCTCGCCCTGCACCCCCTGCGCGGCGGCGGGGTGCTCCTCGCCGCCCGCAACAACGACGGCAGCACCAGCCTCGCCACCCTCCTCACCCGGGCCACCCCGCGCTGGAGCACGGCGGCAGGAACGGCGGTCGCCGCGGTGTCCCTGGCGGCCGACGCCACCGGCCGCGTCGTGCTCGCCCGGCTGGGCCCCGACGCGACGCTGCGGACGGCGGTCGTCGGCGCCGGGTGACGGTGAGGGCCGTGGGACACGGGTGACGGGCGTCGCGAAGGCGCTTGTTGTTCGCGGGTGATGCAGACCCTTATTCGCGGGTGATGCGGACCCGGTGGTTCCCCGCGTCGTCCTGGTCCAGTACGTCGATGCGTACCCGGCGTGCCGTGTCCGTGAAGGACGTGCCGGGTGCGAACGGTGCGTCGGATAGCTCCAGGTGGACGTTGGGGCGGCGGGTGCAGCCGCCGCTGTCGCGTTCGCTGTCGGCGACGGTGATGGGGCCGTTGCCGGTGTCCACGTCCGCGTCGACCCGGTAGACGAGGACGCCGGGCTTGCAGACCGCGTCGTCGTTGCCGCCCCGGGTGCGGACCTCGACCGCGTACCCCGTCTTGTCCGACAGCGGCACGAAGGCGAGCTTCCGGTTGCCGGTCGGGGAGGACAGCGGGGCGAGGGTGAGTTCGGTGCTGCCGGGGGCGGAGGCGCAGGCGATCTGGCGGCTGTCGAGCCAGCCGAGCTTCCACTTGTGCCAGCCGAGCAGGTCGTTGTTGGCCCCCCAGTCCTCCGACATGATGTCCCAGTGGCCGACGGACGCGCCGCCGTCCGTGGTGTACAGGTCGGGCAGGCCGAAGACGTGGCCGTTCTCGTGGGGGAGTACGCGGAAACCGGTCTCGGCGTAGCTGCCGGAGCCGTCGTCCTGGCGGCTGTAGACGAACGAGGTGTTGGCCAGCGGGACGCCGTCGGCGACCGGGGCGTCGTGGTTGCCGGAGAACGTCACGGACAGGACCGTGTCCAGGGCGGAGGGGCCCGCGTTCGGGGTGACCAGGATGTTCACCAAGTCGTACGCGGAGAAGTCCACCTGGGGGTCGGCGGTGGCGACGATGTCCTGCACGAGCTGTTCGTATCCCGGTTCGAAGGGGGCGCCGCGCTCTATCCCGTACTCGGCGAAGGGGAGCGGCATCCGCAGCCAGCCGGTGACCGGCGCCTCGGGGACGTAGCGCAGCCGCCCGTAACTGCTGGTCTCGAACCAGGCGGCGGTCTGCGGGGCGAACTCCTGGAAGCGGTCGAGGGCACGGCCCCGGCCTGGGGCGTCCGAGAAGTCGATCATCAGGTTGAGGGCGCGGACCTCGCCGGTCGAGCGCGTGTAACCGGGCGGGGTGGGCATGCCCTCCGACATCTGTACGCCCCTGGCGCCCGCTATGCGGCAGGGCCTGACCGCCGCTTCGGCGGCTTCGGCCGAGCCGGGCGGACCGGCCGGTTCCGGCTGTGTGCGGACGAGGCCCGGGGTGTCGGCGGCGGCTCTGGCGCGGAGGGCTCCGGCGGGCCCGGGGGAGACGTGGCCGGAGTCCCCGAGGGGGGTGCTGGCCGAGGTCACGGCGGTGAGGGTGAGGGCCGCCACGGCAGCGAAGGTGAGGGTGCGGCGAGGGGCGCGGCGGCGGCCGTGGGCACCGGTGCGGTGAAGGCCGCCGGCGCCGGCGTGACGGGCGCCGGTTATGCCGGGGCGGGGGCGCGGCTGCTGCATGGGAATCGCCTTCCGCTCCATGCAGCCCTGCCCGTTCTGTCCCGGACAGTCCCGACTGCTCCTGTTTGCCCACCCTCCGGTGGGGCGCGCGGGGCCGCCCGCTGGGTGGGCCGATGGTGGAGCGGCTTGTGAGCCAGGTCACATGGGGTGGGGAAATAACCGGGGACCTGCTCCCCGTTTGCACTTGTGTCCGCACGAAGTGGGGAAGCTGTCCCCGTTTCAACGGTGAACGGCAGGCGGCAGGTAGCGGCCGGCGGTCAGCAGTCAGCAGGAACAGAGAGCAGAAGGAGAGTCGTGGTGGTCAGTGAAACCGGCACCCCCGTCGCACAGCGCCGCGTCCCGCGTCCGCGCGCCGACGCCCTGCGCAACCGGGAGCGGATCGTCGCTGCGGCGCGCGAGATGTTCGTCGAGCACGGGCCCGAGGTGCCGCTCGACGAGATCGCGCGACGCGCGGTCGTCGGGAACGCCACGCTCTACCGTCACTTCCCGGACCGCAAGGACCTGATCCACGAGGTCGTGCTGTCGGTGCTGTCCCGCACCGCCGAGCGCGCCGAGGCCGCGCTCCTGGCGGCTGCCGAGGAGGGCGGCGACCCCTTCGATGCCATGCGGAACTTCGTCCACGAGGCGGCCGACGAGCGGATCGGGGCGCTCTGTCCCATGCTTTCCGAGGGGTTCGACCAGAACCACGAGGACCTGCTCGCCGGGCGCAACCGCCTGGAAGCGGCTGTCGGGGACCTCATGGACCGGGCCAGGAAGGCCGGGCGCCTGCGCGCCGACGTCGCCGTCGGAGACCTCATGGTGGCGCTGTCCCAGCTCACCCGCCCGCTGCCGGGCAGCGGCTGTGTGAACTTCGACCAGTTCGTCCACCGTCATCTGCAGCTTTTCCTCGACGGGCTCGAAGCGCCCGCACGCTCCGTACTGCCGGGCAGCGCGGCAACCCTGGAGGACCTCCGCCGGCCCCGGTGACGGCCCGGCTGCGCCCCAGGCCTCGGTAACCCGCGCGGCCACACACCAGGAAACCCGCGCGGCCACACACCAGAAGTAGCGCGACTTACGTCCTTTTTGCACCTTCCGCACCCCTAGGTGGCTCCACCCATGCCAAAAACAGATCTCCTCCCGTCCCTGTCCCGTGAGTCCATACCCGACCCCAACCGCTGGAAGGCGCTCGTCTTCATCGCGCTCGCCCAGCTGATGGTGGTCCTGGACGCGACGATCGTGAACATCGCGCTCCCCTCCGCCCAGCTGGACCTCGGCATCTCCGACGCCAACCGGCAGTGGGTCATCACCGCCTACGCCCTCGCCTTCGGCGGACTGCTCCTCTTCGGCGGACGCCTCGCCGACCTGTGGGGCCGCAAGCGCACCTTCGTCGTCGGTCTGGTCGGCTTCGCCGCCGCCTCCGCACTCGGCGGCGCCGCGACGAGCGAGGCCATGATGCTCGGCTCGCGCGCCCTCCAGGGCCTCTTCGGCGCCCTGCTCGCGCCCGCCGCGCTCTCCCTCCTCGCGGTGACCTTCACCGACGTCAAGGAGCGCGCCAAGGCGTTCGGCATCTTCGGTGCCATCGCGGGCGGCGGCGGCGCGGTCGGCCTGATCCTGGGCGGCTTCCTCACCGAGTACCTGAACTGGCGCTGGACGTTCTTCGTCAACATCCCCTTCGCCGTGGTCGCCGCCCTGGGCGCGTACCTCTTCATCCGTGAGCCGGCCGGCGGACGCAACCGCTCGCCGCTCGACATCCCCGGCGTGGTCCTCTCCACCCTCGGTCTGGTGTCCCTCGTGTACGCCTTCACGCGCGCCGAGGGCGACGGCTGGCTGGCCGGGTCGACACTGGGCCTGTTCGCCGCCGCGGTGGTCCTGCTGGCGGCCTTCGTGGCCGTCGAGGCACGGGTGAAGCACCCGCTGCTGCCGCTGCGCGTCCTGCTGGAGCGCAACCGGGGCGGGGTCTACCTCTCGCTCGGCCTCGCCGTCATCTCGATGTTCGGGCTGTTCCTGTTCCTGACGTACTACCTGCAGATCGTGAAGGGCTACTCGCCCGTCATGACCGGCTTCGCCTTCCTGCCGATGATCGCGGGAATGATCACGGGCTCCACCCAGATCGGCGCCCGGCTGATGACCCGGGTGCCGCCCCGCCTCCTGATGGGCCCCGGCTTCCTGGCCGCCGCGCTCGGCATGCTGCTGCTCACCCAGCTGGAGATCGGGTCCTCGTACGCCGGTCTGATCCTGCCCGCGCAGCTGCTGCTCGGCCTCGGCATGGGTACGGCGTTCATGCCGGCCATGTCGCTCGCCACGCACGGCGTCGAGGCGCGGGACGCCGGAGTCGCGTCCGCCATGGTCAACACCTCGCAGCAGGTGGGCGGTGCGATCGGCACCGCCCTGCTGAACACCATCGCGGCGAGCGCCACCACCGCGTACGTCGCGGCGAACGCGGCCGGTGCGACCGACAAGCAACTGCTCCAGGCGCAGGCCATGGTGCACGGCTACGCCAGCGCCATCTGGTGGGCGGTCGGCATCCTGGTCGTCTCGGCGGCCATCGCGCTGACCCTGATCACCACCGGACGGCCGGACACCACCACGGTGGGCGCCGGTGACGGTGAGGGCGCCGAGGCCGAGGTGCGCATCCCCGTCGTCGCGCACTGATCCTCCGGCACTGCCAGCCCCCCCGGATCTGCCCTGGTTCCGCCGCTCAGCGGAGCCAGGGCAGATCCGCGCCCGTACCGGTCGGCTCAAGGCCGTCGGCGATGACGCCCATGATTTCGCCGAGCTGGCGCACCTGCTCCTCGCTGAGCCGGTCGAACATGGCTTTTCGTACGAGTGACACGTGTTCCGGCGCAGCCTCTTTGAGGACGGCGTAGCCCTCCTCCGTGAGGATCGCGTTCTGGCCGCGCTTGTCGGAAGGGCAGTCCTGGCGGCGCACCCAGCCGTTCCGCTCCAGCCGGGAGACGGCGTGCGAGAGCCGTGAGCGGGTGATCTTCGCGTGCTTCGCCAGCTCCGTCATCCGCATCCTGCGGTCCGGCGCCTGGGCGAGCTTCACGAGCAGCCCGTAGTACATGTGCGGCATCCCCGCGTCACGCTGGAGCTGGCGGTCCAGGGTGTCGTCGAGGAGGGTCGTGGCGTGGATGTACGCACGCCAGACGCGCTGCTCCTCCTTGCTGAGCCAGCGCGGCCCCGCCGCCGCTTCGTGGACGTCCGGGTGGACCGCGTTCTTCTCTGTGCTCATGCGTTCCACTGTAAAGCCCCTCATTGAAAGTTAAACTAACGTGCATGACGAACACCGCAGCGCGTATGCCCGCCCTCTATCTCAGCCACGGAGCGCCGCCGCTCGCAGATGATCCGGTCTGGCCGGGTGAACTCGCGGCCGTCTCCGCAGGACTGCCCCGGCCCACCGCGATCCTGGTCGTCTCCGCCCACTGGGAGGAGGCGCCGCTGGCCCTCGGGGCGACCGCGACCGTGCCCCTCGTCCACGACTTCTGGGGCTTCCCCGAGCACTATTACGCGGTGCGGTACGCCGCTCCCGGCGCCCCTGAACTGGGCGATTCCGTCCGGAAGCTGCTGCGCGGCGCCGGAATGCCCGTCCAGGACGTACCCGATCGCGGGCTCGACCACGGGGCGTACGTACCCCTGGTGGAGATGTTTCCCGACGCGGACATCCCCGTCCTCCAGATCTCGATGCCGACCCTCGACCCGCAGAAGCTGATGGACATCGGACGCAGGCTGGCGCCGCTGCGCGACGAGGGCGTGCTGATCATCGGCAGCGGATTCTTCACCCACAACCTGGCCGCCCTGCGGCACACGGGGCCCGGTGTGCCGCACTGGTCGGCGGAGTTCGACGACTGGGGGCGGCGGGCGCTGGCCGCCGCCGACGTGGACGCGCTGCTCGACTTCGAGCACAAGGCCCCGGCGGGCCGCCTCGCCCACCCGCGCACCGAGCACTTCGCCCCGCTGTTCGTGACGCTCGGAGCGGCCGAGGACGAACTGGCGGCCGGGCGCAGCGTCATCGACGGATTCTGGAGGGGGCTGGCGAAGCGCTCGCTGCAATTCGGCTGACCGCACCTTCGGTTCACGTGCCGCCGCCTCTATGAGGCGGCGGTCATCGGCTCGCTGATCCCGACGGCGTACAGCGCGGCGGAGAGCGCCTGCTCGTCGCCCACGTCGAGTGCGGTGTCGGCGAATTTGACCACGTGCTCGTCGCCGTGCGCGACGGCCCTCTCGAAGACCTCGTCGGGGGTGAGGCCGGCCGCCCGCGAGCGGTACGCCACGGCCTCGTCCGGTGCGTACATCGCGGTGACGGCGGCGGACGCCGTCCAGGCCGCGTGCAGGCTCGGCACCCACAGTGCCTGCGGCAGCGCGGGCAGGGTGCGCAGTACGGCGTTGGGCGCCGTCGACGCGTGCACCAGCATCGTTTCCTCGCCGTGCCCGTGCGTGGCGTACCGGTGGACGGCCGCCCGCACCAGCTCCGTCAGCTTCGCCCGCGCCTCTTGAGGCGACGCCGGGGCCGCCGCCCACACGGGCAGGTGGGTCACCCGCGAGAGCCGGTCGGGGAAGCTGCCGTTCCGTACGTCCAGAGGCGGTACGGAGTCCAGGGACGAGGCTGCGGTGGCCGCGCCAGGCAGCGGTGCGGCGTCCGGGGCGGGGTGGTGGCGGGCCGCCCAGTAGCCGAGGCCGTGGGCCAGTTCCGTCACCCGGGGCGCGCTCTCCCCGCCGTCCGCCAGCAGCGCGCGCACCGCGTGGCCGACCCGGATCACCGGGTGGGTGGAGCCGCCGTACATGCCGGGCAGCAGCCGGGGCCACCACTGGGCGAGCACGTCCCGCCAGGGGCGCCCGTCGAGGAGCCGCTCGAAGTACGCGATCCAGTCGGCGGCCCGGCGCGGATCGCCCAGTGCCTCGCGCCAGTTGGCGTCCGTCACGCGCGCGTGGGCGGCGGGGAATTCCTCCAGCTTGTCCGCGTACAGGTCCAGCCAGCGGTGCACGGCCCGGCCCTGTCCGTGGGCGGCCATGGCCTCGACGGCCATCGGTGCGTGGTTGGAGAGCCGCCCCAGCCGCTCGGGGCCGGTGGCGTGCAGGCGCGTCAGCGCTTCGTCGTACGTCCCGGTGATGTCCATGCGCCGGACAGTAGGCGCGGGGCCCGCGATGCGTAACGGGCCCGGGACCTAGGCCGCGGGGCGGAGCAGCCCTCGGACCTGCGGGTCCGGTGGCCCTCGGCCGTGGCGGCCGACTCGTCGCCCATCCGGGTCGCGCACCCCGGTCGTGCGTCGGTCGCACCCCGGTCACTCATCGGCCGCGCCTCGGTTGCGCCTCGGTTGTGCCTCCAGGAACCCGGGCAGTTCGGGCATCGCGAGCAACCATGGGGCGGCGGGGGCCGTCTTCAGAGGTGGGAGAGCAGCCGGGACGGGAGAGCGGTCACGGGCGACGCTCCCCGGGCGGAAAAGGGGCTGTGCCGAAGGTGATCGAGGTCTCACCGGTGAAGCGGTGGTAAGGACCGGCGAGACCCCGCGAATCGGCCTCGATACCGGCCTGACCTGCACTTCTGTGGTGATTTGGGGTTAGATTTCGCCCCGGCGGCCCGACAGGGTACTGCAAGATCACGAAATTGAGTGCGGGTGCGGGGAATTCTGGCCCGATTCCATCCGTTGGATCTTTTGGAAGCGGGGAACCCGAGAGGAGTCCCGGCAGCCACAGCCACACCACACGCGACCTACTCACGCAAGGGAGCACCAAGCATGGCAACCCGTGCCGTCGCCCGTCGGTCCTCGACCGGATCGACCCGGGCAAGCAGCGTTCGCGCCGTAGGCGGGGAGATCGCCGACCGCGACCTGGTCGGCATGTACCTCGACGAGATCGCACGGACGCCACTGCTCGACGCCGCCAAGGAGGTCGAGCTGTCCCAGATCATCGAGGCCGGTGTGTACGCACGCCAGATACTCGACGGTGAGACAGCCGACACCGAGGCCGCCGGTGCTTCCCGCGAAGAGCTCGAAGCGCTCTACGAAGCCGGTGAGCGGGCCAAGGACCTGTTCATCAGGTCCAACCTGCGCCTCGTCGTCGCCGTGGCGCGCCGCTACCCCCGCAGCGGTCTGCCGCTGCTGGACCTGATCCAGGAGGGGAACGCCGGCCTGGTGCGCGCGGTCGAGAAGTTCGACTACGCGAAGGGCTTCAAGTTCTCCACGTACGCGACCTGGTGGATCCGCCAGGCCATCACCCGCTCCATCGCCGACCAGTCGCGCACCATCCGCCTGCCCGTCCACCTGGTGGAGGAGCTGGGCCGGATCCGGCGGGTGCAGCGCGAGTTCAACCGGGAGAACGGCCGCGATCCCGAGCACGAGGAGATCGCCAAGGAGCTCGACACCAAGACCCAGCGCGTCAGCGACGTGCTGGACTGGGCCCGCGATCCGGTCTCGCTGAACATGCCGGTGGACGACGGCGGCGAGACCCAGTTCGGTGATCTTCTTGAGGACACCTCGGCAGTGTCGCCCGAGCAGTCGGTCCTGTCGATGCTCCGCAGCGAGGAGCTCGAAGACCTCATCGGCAAGCTCGACCAGCGCACGGCCTCGATCATCCGCATGCGGTACGGCATCGAGGACGGCCGGGAGCGCACCCTCACCGAGGTCGGCAAGCAGCACGGGCTGACCCGCGAGCGGATCCGCCAGATAGAGAAGCACGCACTGCTGGAGCTGAAGAAGATGGCCCACGACACGGGCTTCGACGCGGCAGCGTAAGCAGACGAGCCGCGCCAGGCCCGGGCGGGCACGAGGCAGTCGCGGTAGCGCAGGCCGGGCACGAGGTAGTCGCGGTAGCGCGGGCCGGGCACGAGGTAGTGCGGGCCGGCACGAGGCAGCGCGCGGTATTGCGCGGTAGCACAGGCCGGTGCGGCCGTACGGGCCAGCACCGGGGAAGTCGCGAGCCGGTAGGAGCCGGTACGGGCTCGTGCAGACCGGCAGCGGTCCAGGCGCGAGCCGATGGGTCAGTGCGGGTCGGCACCGGGCGAGTGCGGGCCGTGGGAGCCGGTACGGGCCGTGCAGGCCCGCGCCGCGCAGGTACGGGCTCGTGCGGGCCAGGCGCGAGCCGGTGGGCCAGTGCAGGCCGGCAGCGGGCCGGGTGCGAGCCGGTGGGCCGGTGCGGGTCGGCACCGGGCCAGGTGCGAGCCGGTACGGGCCCGTGCGGGCCGGAAGAACCGGTACGGGCCCGTGCAGACCGGCAGCGGGCCAGGCGCGAGCCTGTGGGCCGGTGCAGGTCGGCGCCGCGCCAAGGAGGAGCCGGTACGGGCCGGTGCCGGGCGAGGTACGGGCCGGCGCAGGGCCGGGCCGGCCGGTACGAGCCACTGCGAGACAGTGCGTAACAGTCCATGATGCGGCGGCATCCCACCACCCGGCCGCCGCGTCCTTCCCGGGACGAAGCCCCGGCGCATCTCCCCCCGAGCGCCGGGGCTCCCCACCGTCAAGCAGGCCCGGGTGCGGCGACCGCCCGCCCGATCCGTGCCCCCAGCGACTCCATGTAGTCCACCAGCTCCCGGGGTTCCTGCACCCCGAACTCGCAGTCCACCATGGCCAGTCGGAAGGCCGTCCACTCCACCGACGACCCCAGGTCCGCCTCCAGCCGACAGCTGTCGTCACCCGTCGAGACCGGCGTTCCCAGCGTGCCGTGCAGCCGCGCCGCCACGAATTCCGCAGGCGCCTCGAACGTCACCACCAGCCGGTACGGCTCCTCGCGGCGGCCCCCGCCCAGCGCGGTCAGCGACTGCCGGATGAACTCCGCCGCATTCCCCGTCGGCACCCCGCGCGGCACGAACCGCGCCCCCGTGGCGAAGGGTTCGCTGACCCGGTCCACCCGGAACGTACGCCAGTCCTCGCGGTCGATGTCGTACGCGACGAGGTACCACCGGCGCCCCGTGCTGACCAGCCGGTGCGGCTCGACCAGGCGCTTGGTCTCCGTACCGTCGCCGGAGCGGTAGCCGAACCGCAGCCGCTCGTGGCCGGTCGCCGCCCCCGCCATCACGGTCAGTGTCTGCGGATCGATGCTCGCGCCGTCTCCGCTGGTCAGCGGGATCGTCGCGGCCTGGAGGACCGAGACCTGGTGGCGCAGCCTGGACGGCAGCACCTGCTCCAGCTTGGCCAGGGCGCGCACCGACGCCTCCTCGATGCCCTCGACCGCGTGCCCGGCGCCGGCCCGCAGGCCGACCGCGATCGCCACCGCCTCCTCGTCGTCCAGCACGAGCGGCGGCAGTGCCTTGCCCGCGACCAGCCGGTAGCCGCCCTCGGCACCCATCGAGGCCTGTACCGGATAGCCCAGGTCACGGAGCCGGTCGATGTCCCTCCGTACGGTCCGGCGCGAAACGTCGAGCCGGGTCGCGAGTTCGCTGCCCGGCCATTCGCGGGGCGTCTGGAGCAGCGAGAGCAGTTGCAGCAGCCGTGCCGGTGTGTCCGTCATAACACCCAGGATGCGGGGGATGTGGGACACAGCGTGTCCTATATGACAACTAACGTCTTCCCCATGACATCAGCACCCCCGTCGGGGACTCGGGCCGAGTCCCCGGCACCCGCCGCAGCCGCAATACCCGCTACTCCCGGCACACCAGCCGCCTCCGGCGCACCCGCCGTCCCCGGCGCATCCGCCGCTCCTCCCACCGACCGCCGCCGCTGGTTCGCGCTCGCCATCGTGATGACGGCCGCCTTCATGGACCTGGTCGACGTCACGATCGTCAACATCGCGATCCCCAGCATCCAGGGCAGCCTCGGCGCGACCTTCAGCGCGATCCAGTGGATCACCGCCGGTTACGCGCTCGCCTTCGCCGCCGGGTTGATCACGGGCGGCCGACTCGGTGACATCTACGGCCGCAAGAGGCTGTTCCTGATCGGCATGGGTGGTTTCACGATCGCTTCGGCGCTCTGTGGCTTCGCCGCCAACCCGGATGTCCTGGTCGCCTCCCGCATCCTCCAGGGCGCGACGGCGGCGCTGATGGTCCCGCAGGTGCTGTCGATCGTGCACGCCACCTTCCCCGCCCACGAGCGCGGCAAGGTCTTCGGTCTGTTCGGTGCGATCGTCGGCCTCGGCGCGGTGACGGGACCGCTGCTCGGCGCGCTGCTCACCGAGTGGAACCTCTTCGGCCTCGAATGGCGCCCGATCTTCCTGATCAACCTGCCCGTCGGCATCGCCGGGCTGATCCTGGGCCGCAAGTTCATCACCGAGTCCAAGGCCCCGCGCGCACTGCGCCTGGACCTGCCGGGCGTCGTCCTGGTGACCCTCGCGCTGCTCGCGCTGATCTACCCGCTGACCCGGGGCCGCGAGCTGGACTGGCCGCTGTGGGGGTACGTGTCCATGGCGGGCAGCCTGGTCGTGCTCGCCGTGTTCGTCGCGTACGAGCGGTGGAAGACGCGGCGGGACGGGTCGCCGCTGGTGGAGCTGTCGCTGTTCAGGGTGAAGAGCTTCGCGGCGGGCATCGCCGTGCAGCTCACCTTCGGTGTCTTCAGCGGCATCTTCTTCATGGTGTGGACGCTGTACATGCAGATCGGGCTCGGCTGGAGCGCGCTGCGCGCGGGCGTCACCGGAATTCCGTTCTCCATCGCCGTTTCGGTGGCGGCGGGCATCTCGGTGCAGAAGCTGGTGCCGCGGTTCGGCCGCAAGGTCCTGCAGACGGGCGCCCTGACGATGGCGGCCGGACTGCTGCTCTACATCTGGGAGGCCGATCACTTCGGCAGGGAGATCTCGTCCTGGCAGATGGCGCTGCCGCTGATCGTGATGGGCCTCGGCATGGGGCTGATCGTGGCGCCGCTGACGGACGCGGTGCTGTCCGAGGTGCCCAAGGAGCACGCGGGTTCCGCGTCCGGCCTGATCAACACGACCGGCCAGACCGGCAACGCGTTCGGCATCGGCCTGGTGTCGGTGGTCTTCTTCGGGATCGTCGACCACGAGATGGAGCTGGCACACGGCGCGCAGAGCGCGGTCGGGGCCGCCTACGTGGACGCCTTCCAGAGCGCGCTGGGCTGGGTCGTCGGCGTCCTGGTGGTGATCTTCCTGCTGATGTTCGCGCTGCCGAAGCGGGCTGCGGGACACGGGGCGCCGGAGCACGAGGCGCCCGAGAAGGCCGACGACGTACAGAAGGAGCCCGCGCTGACGGCCTGATCGGCTGCGGCCTGATCGACTGCGGCAGGGAGTGCGGCGAGAAGCCCGTGGGGTCCGGTGGACCCTGCGGGCTTCTCGCGTGTGTGCAAGCGACTGCCGGGCCGATGTGCGGGCGACTGGGCTGCCAGGACCGTGCGTGGGCGATTGCCAGGACCGTGCGTGGGCGATTGCCCGGACTGTGCGCGGACGATTGCCGAGACCAAAGTCCGTTCATGCCCGAATGGAGCCCAGATGTGTTTACTTGGGCCGCTCGTGGACGTACGCTGCCAGGGAAACCACAGGTTCGGGCATTGAACGGACGTAAACCCACATGTACGCACCGGAGCGCCAGCAGGAGATCCTCCGTCTCGCCCGCGAGGGCGGGCGCGTCGACGTGCTCTCCCTCGCCGACACCTTCCAGGTCACCGCCGAGACCGTACGGCGCGACCTCAAGGCCCTCGACCGGGCCGGGCTGCTGCGCCGCGTGCACGGCGGGGCGATCCCGGCCGGGCGGCTCGACTTCGAACCCGATCTGGCCGAGCGGGAGTCCACCGCCGCCGACGAGAAGGACCGCATCGCGCAGGCCGCCACCGCCGAACTGCCGTCCGAGGGCAGCGTCGTCCTCGACGCGGGTTCGACGGCGGCCCGGCTCGCGGCGGCCTTCCCGCTGGAGCGCGGCCTGACCGTCGTCACGCACTCGCTGCCGGTCGCGGCGCGGCTCGCCGACCACCCCGGGACAGACCTCCACCTGGTCGGCGGCCGGGTCCGGCACCGTACCCGGGCGGCCGTCGACGCCTGGGCGCTGCGGGCGTACGGCGAGATCCGCGCCGACGTCGTCTTCCTCGGCGCCAACGGCTTCTCCGCCGCGCACGGCCTGACCACCCCCGACCTGGCCGAGGCCGCGGTGAAGCGGGCGGTGATCGCGGCGGGCCGCCGGGTCGTCCTGCTCGCCGACTCGGCCAAGCACGGCCAGGAACACTTCGCGCGGTTCGGGGACCTCGCCGACATCGACCTGCTCATCACGGACACCGGGCTGAGCCCGGCGGACGCCGCCGCCATCGAGGCTGCCGGAACAGAAGTACAGCGAGTGTGACCCGATGATCCTGACCGTCACCCCCAACCCGAGCCTGGACCGCACCTACGAAGTCCCCTCTTTGATGCGCGGGGAAGTCCTGCGGGCCACCGCCGACCGCATCGACCCGGGCGGCAAGGGCGTCAACGTCTCGCGCGCGGTCGCCGCCGCCGGGCACCGCACCCTCGCCGTCCTCCCGCTGGGCGGCGCCCCCGGCGCGCTCGTCGCGGAACTCCTGGATGCCGAGGGCATCGAGGTGGCACCGGTGCCGGTGGCCGGACAGACCCGGTCCAACATCTCCGTCGCCGAACCCGACGGCGCCCTCACCAAGATCAACGCTGCCGGTCCCGAACTGTCCGCGGCCGAGTCCGAGGCACTGCTTTCGACGGTACGGGCCCACTCGGGCGACGCCGACTGGATCGCCTGCTGCGGCAGCCTGCCGCGCGGTCTGACGCCCGAGTGGTACGCCGCCCTGGTCGCCCGCGCGCACGAGGCGGGGGCCCGTATCGCCCTGGACACCTCGGGCCCCTCGCTCCTCGCGGCGCTGCGGGAGCGGCCCGACGTGGTCAAGCCCAACGCCGAGGAGCTCGCCGGAGCGGTGGAGCGACCGCTCAAGACGGTGGGTGACGCGGTCGAGGCGGCCGAGCAGTTGCGCGCACTGGGTGCGCGGGCCGTGCTCGCCAGCCTGGGCGCCGACGGACAGCTCCTGGTCGCCGACTCCGGCACGTGGTTCGCGACCGCACGAGTCGATGTCGTACGGAGCAATGTCGGCGCGGGCGACGCGTCCCTGGCCGGGTTCCTGACGGCAGGCGGCGAGGGCCCCGAGGCCCTGGCCGCGGCGGTCGCACACGGTGCGGCGGCGGTGCAGCTGCCGGGCAGCGTGATGCCGACGCCCGCCGACCTGGACCCGGCTGCGGTGACCGTGACCGCCGACGTCCCGCTGGACCGCGTGCTGACGGAGCCCGCGGCATGAGCGGCATGAGCGGCATGAGCGGCACGGGCCGCTGCCGCGAGGCCGGCCGCCACCACATCACTGCTGTGCCCGCCCCGCCTGTTGATGCATCCGTGCGAAGGAGCCCGCGATGAGCCAGATGATCACCGCGGACCTGGTCGACCTCGACCTGGCCGCCGACACCCCTCAAGAGGCGACCCGTTCGCTGGCGACCCGGATGGTGGCGCTGGGCCGGGTCACCGACCTCGACGGCTTCCTCGCGGACGTCGCGGCCCGCGAGGCGCAGATGCCGACCGGGCTGGAAGGCGGCATCGGCATCCCGCACTGCCGCAGCGCGCACGTCACCGAGCCGACGCTGGCCTTCGGGCGCAGCGCCGCCGGCGTCGACTTCGGCGCCACGGACGGCCCCGCGGACCTGATCTTCCTGATCGCCGCCCCGGCGGGCGCGGACGACGCCCACCTGACGATCCTCTCCGGCCTGGCGCGCCAGCTGATGAACGCGGAGTTCACGGAAGCGCTGCGGGCGGTCGGGGACGCGTCCTCGGCGGCGGTACTGATCCGGGGCGACGAGGCCCCGGAGGCCCCGGATCCGACCGTGGCCGCAACCCCCGCCCAGGAAGCTCCTGGGGTCACAACTCCCGCCCAGGAAGCTCCTCCTGAGGCTGCGGCGGAGGGCGGAGGAAGCGCCGACACCCCCTTCCGTATCGTCGCCGTCACCTCCTGCCCCACCGGCATCGCCCACACCTACATGGCAGCCGAAGCCCTCGAACAGGCGGGCAACGGCGAAGGCGTGCAGCTCACCGTCGAGCCGCAGGGCTCCTCGGGCTTCACCCGCCTCGACCCTGCCGTCATCGCCGCCGCCGACGCGGTGATCTTCGCCCACGACGTGCCCGTACGGGACCGCGAGCGGTTCGCCGGGAAGCCGACGGTCGACGTCGGCGTGAAGGCGGGCGTCAACCGGCCGCACGAACTGATCGCCGAGGCCAAGGGCAAGGCGGCCAGGGGCGACGTCTCGGCAGCGCCCTCGAAGAGGAGCCCGGTCGAGGAGAGCGGCGAGGCGCAGGAGAGCTACGGGGCCAAGCTCCGCACCTGGCTGATGAGCGGTGTCAGCTACATGGTTCCGTTCGTGGCCGCGGGCGGTCTGCTCATCGCGCTCGGGTTCGCGCTCGGCGGCTACGAGATCAACAAGGCCCCCTCCGTCATCGAGCACTTCGCCTGGGGGGACCACACCAGCTGGGCCGCCCTGATGTTCCAGATCGGCGGGCTGGCCTTCGGCTTCCTGGTGCCGGTGCTGGCCGGCTACATCGCGTACGGCATGGCGGACCGGCCGGGACTCGTACCCGGCTTCGTCGGCGGCTCGATCGCGGTGGCGATCAACGCGGGCTTCCTCGGCGGCCTCGTCGCCGGTCTGCTCGCGGGCGGCACGGTGATGGCGATCCAGCGGGTCCGGATACCGGGCGCGCTGCGCGGGATCATGCCCGTGGTCGTCATCCCGCTGATCTCGTCGATCGTCGTCGGCTTCCTGATGTTCCTGGTGATCGGCGAGCCGATCGCGAAGCTCCAGACGGCCCTCACCGACTGGCTCTCCAGCCTCTCCGGCGCCAACGCGATCATCCTGGGCGTCATCCTCGGCCTGATGATGTGCTTCGACCTCGGCGGGCCGCTCAACAAGGTCGCGTACGCCTTCGCGGTCGGCGGTCTTGCCCACCCGAACGACGGCAGCCTGAAGGTCATGGCCGCCGTGATGGCCGCCGGAATGGTCCCGCCGCTCGCGATGGCGCTCGCCACCACCGTGCGCGGGAAGCTCTTCACCAAGACCGAGCGGGAGAACGGCAAGGCGGCCTGGGTACTGGGAGCCTCCTTCATCACCGAAGGCGCGATCCCGTTCGCTGCGGCCGACCCGCTGCGTGTCATCCCCGCCTCGATGGCGGGCGGCGCGGTCACCGGAGCCCTGTCGATGGCATTCGAGAGCACCCTGCGCGCCCCGCACGGCGGAGTGTTCGTGGTGCCCCTGATCGGCAACCCGCTGCTCTACCTGGTGGCGATCGTCGCCGGTGTCTGCGTCAGCACGGGACTGGTCGTCCTGCTCAAGGGGATGCGCAAGCAGCCGGAAACTCCGTCCGGACACAGGACGCAGCAGCCGGGGCAGCCGGAGCAGCAGGTGACCGTAGCCGCCTGATCCAGCACGGTCGGCCGATCCGGCCCGATCAGCGCACCCGCCTGCGGAGCTCCATCGCTTCGCGGGCGGTGTGCTTGTCCGGGTACACCTCGCACATGTGGCGACCGTCGGGGGTCGCCGTGTGCTCGACCTCCCACAGGCTGGCCTCGCTGCCGTCCAGCAGCAGGAACGCGTGCTCGTACAGCGTGAATCCCACCTCCCTTCCCTTGATGCGGCACTGCCGCCCGTACACCTGCGTGATCTCGTGCGCGAGGGCGTCGGCGAGCAGCCGCGCCGTCTCTTCGCCCGGCCGGTCCGCGTTCTCCGCGCGGCGCAGGACCCGGCGCGCGTGGTCGGGGGAGTTGTCCGGGACGAAGGAGCGCCTGGTGGACCTGCGGGGGTGGGCCAGCAGACCGGAGAGGACCTCAAGGTCGCTCTCCACGTGGTCCGACAGGTCGTCCGGGACGGCGATGGCGTCGTGCCCGTCGATGTACTCGGGGAACAGCGACAGGTCGTCGGCGGCCGAATGCGCGCCCCGCGGCAGCCGGTTGGCGGCCAGTCTGGCCTCGCCGATGTCGGTGTACAGCTCGTGCTCGGTGCGGTGGTCGCGGCCCGCGTTGTGCACCAGCTCCCACAGGGTGAGGCAGGACCCGTCGGCGAGCAGGAACGTGTGCAGGTGCAGGGAGCGGCGCAGTCCGGCGCTGTGGTGCGAGGAGCGCAGCGACGAGCTGTGCGCCAGCGCCGACGCGAGCCGCTCCACGGTCTCGTCGGGCAGGTCGAAGGAGTTCAGTGCACGGCCCAGGAGCAGCCCGAGGTGATCCTCGGTCGGTTCGAGGCCGTCGCTCTCGTTCTCGTACGGATCGTTCAAGACTTCTCCAGGCCGTCGCCGCGTGTGACTCTCTCAATACTCAAAGTAGCCGCTGGGTC
This sequence comes from Streptomyces sp. NPDC054863, assembly GCF_053610825.1. NCBI lineage: Bacteria > Bacillati > Actinomycetota > Actinomycetes > Kitasatosporales > Streptomycetaceae > Streptomyces > Streptomyces sp. NPDC054863. Next base: position 26,968 of record NZ_JBSGZD010000007.1, read on the forward strand.
TGACATCGTGCCCCGGGTTGGCCCTTTTCCCCGGGAAGAGAGACAGCTTTGCCTGTGAACGAGGGAAGGGGTGCGAGAGGTTCCCGCAAACCTCCCTCGAAATGCGGCAGTTCACCGATTCACACGGATCCGGGGTAGAGGTCCCGATATGCGGGGAACACCCCGCCCGGCCCGTCGACGCCCTCCGCCGCCCGTACCGCCTTGACGATCGCCTGGGACACGGTGTCCGCACCCGCCGCGAGCACCTCGTTGAGGGCGCCGGCCGCCAACTGGGCGGCGAACGCCGGGTCCTGTTCCCCGGCGAGCAGCGGCTGCGCTCCCGTGGACAGCGCGAAGACCGTGTCCCCGTCCGTCAGCTGGTGCACGGGCCGCAGGGCGCGCGCGAAGCCGTCGTGCGCCGTCCCGGCGAGCTTCTGCGCCTGCGCGCGGGTGAGTGCGGCGTCGGTGGCGACGACCGCGAGGGTGGTGTTCAGCGGGGGGTGCACGGACTGGGCACTGCGTCGCACCGACTCCTCGCGCGCCTCTTGAGTGCGCCGCGCCGCCTCCCGGTGGACCTCCTCGCCGGGGTACGTGACGCGGCCCTGGAAGTACTCCCCGTAGAGCACACCGGTCAGCGGGTCCACTGCCGAACCCACCGCGTTGACCACCACGAGCGCCGCCACTGTCGCCCCCGACGCGAGCCGTACGCTCGCGGTGCCGACGCCGCCCTTGAGGCCGCCGACCACCGCGCCCGTACCGGCGCCGACCGCACCCTGTTCCACCGGGGCGCCGACTCGCGTACGGGCGGCTGCCTCCACGGCTGCCCGCCCCGTCGCCGCGTCCGGCCTCGTCCGCCAGTCGCCGCCGCGTCCCAGGTCGAAGAGGCAGGCCGCGGGCACCACCGGCACCACCTGCGCCGGGTCGAGGCCGATCCGGAAGCCGCGCTGCTGCTCCTCCAGCCAGGCCACCACCCCGGACGCGGAGTCGAGGCCGTACGCACTGCCGCCTGTCAGCACGATCGCGTCGGTGCGCTGCACCAGGTTGCGCGGGTCCAGGGCGTCCGTCTCACGGGTGCCGGGACCTCCGCCCCGTACGTCCACGGCGGCGACGAAGCCGCCCTCGGGTGCGAGCACCACGGTGCTCCCCGACAGTGCGTGCGCTCCCGTCGCCCGCGCGTGGCCGACCCTGAGGCCGGTCACGTCGGTCAGTGCGTCGTTCGGCCCGGGCTTCCCGGTGAGTTCTCCCATGGGGCCTTGCGTATCACGTCAGTTGGGGCTTGCGCAGGGTGTCCGTGTCCGGCCGGTTGGCCAGCAGGACGCCGACGGCCACGGCCAGCATCATGACCAGGCCCGCCGCGAGCACTCCCCAGACGCCGAGGAAGGTGCACGCGAGCACCACGACGACGGTCACCGGCATCAGCGCCTTCTCCGCGGTGTCCCGCTTGAAGTGCCGCGCCTGGAGGAACCAGCCGGTGAGCAGGAACAGCGCCGTCGGGATCGTCACCGCCGCCGTCGCCGCGACGGGGGAGATGTGCGCCTTGCCGACGACCTGCTCGACCGCCACTTCGATGCCCGCTCCGATCGCCGCTGCGGACCCGAGGATGAAGAGGTGCCCGTATCCCCATGAAATGGCCCGCCTCAAAGAGGTGAGCCGTTCCTGTGCGGGGGAGGAGAAGTAGATCCACCAGGCGGCGAAGACGATCAGCAGGCCGCCGCCCGCGATGGACAGCAGCTCGCCCAGCTCCTCGTGCTCGTCGAGACCCTCCTGCACGGCGATGGTGGCGGCGGTGATGGACTCACCCAGCACGATGATGGTGAACAGGCCGTACCGCTCGGCGATGTGGTGCGGGTGCCAGGAGGTCTGGAAGCCCTTCTCGGCGATCACCGGCACGCTCAGTTCGGCGACGGCGAGCAGGGCGAAGACGTACAGGCGCGCACCCTCGGGGACGAACAGCACGACGAGCCAGCCCAGTTGGACGAGCACCAGACCCACGGCGTACTTCAGTGCGGTGGTCCGCTCGGCGCCCGTGTTGTGCCGGGCGACCCGCAGCCACTGGCAGGTCATGGCGAGACGCATCACGATGTATCCGGTAATGGCGACGGCCCAGTTGCCGTTGTCGAAGGCGCGCGGCACCCCGGCCGCCAGTACCAGCACGCCCGCGATCTGCACGAGTACGGCGATGCGGTAGAACGTGTCGTCGTTGTCGTACGCCGAGGCGAACCAGGTGAAGTTCACCCACGCCCACCAGATGGCGAAGAAGACGAGGAAGTAGCCGAGGACCCCGGCCCCGAAGTGGCCCTCCGCGACGGCATGCACGAGGCGCACGCCGGCCTGGGCGACGGCGACCACGAAACACAGGTCGAAGAACAGTTCCAGCGGGGTCGCGGCGCGGTGTCCCTCGTCGGGGCTGCGCGACGTCATGCGGCGCAGCAGTCCGGAGGGCGCGTTCGAGTGGCTCATGCGTACCAAGAGACCAGAGGCGGCGGCGGGGCGCGCGCGGAGGGGTCCGGAAGAAGGGGGCGGTCGCCGGGGGAGTGCTGCACCGGCACGGCGAACCCGAGGGCGACGGCCCGCCCAGGGCGAAGAAGATCGCCGACGGTCTGCCGCGCGGCGGGTCGCTCTCCTTCCGCTACCCGGGCGACGAGGACCGCGCCGTCGCCGTACGCCACGCCCGCAAGGGTGCCGAGGCCCCCGGCTGACCGGCGTCCCCGCACCGCAGCCCCGCCGTACCCTGGAGGGATGAGCACTCCAGGCACTTCCGGCCCCGGCCCCGACGCGGAAGCGGACCCCGTCCCCGATGTGGACCCCGCCCCGGGGCCGGCCAAGCGCCCCAGGCCCAAGCTGGTCTTCGACGACCCGCTGGACCAGCAGTCGTCGGACGACACCGACCGGGGCTGGGGCGAGCGGCCCGGCGGGGGCGGCGGCGCGGCGGACCTCGCCCGCTTCCTCGACGAGAAGCCGCCCCACCACGTCTGAACCAACCGCAGTACGTGCGCCGCGGCGGTTACGGGTTGCTGTGTCCCGATCCGCGCTGAGCGATCAGCGCGTCCCTGATCTCCTTCAGCACCTCGATCTCGGTGGCCTCCATGACCTCCGCGACCGCCTCCTTCGACTTCAGCTTGGCGGCACGCTTGGCGAGGTACTTCGCCATCGGGAGCACCATCAGGAAGTAGACGACGGCGGCGGTGATCAGGAAGCTGAGCACCGCGCTGAGGACCGAGCCCCACATGATCGGGATGCCCTGCATGGTGCCGTCGACGACCTTGCAAGGGTTCTTCAGACAGGAGCTGTAGTGCTCCAGGTCCTTCGTTCCGAAGGCGCCGACAAGCGGATTGATCACGCCCTTGACGATCGAGTTCACGATGTTGGTGAACGCGGCGCCGATGACGACGGCGACCGCGAGATCGATCACGTTGCCGCGCATCAGGAAGGCTTTGAAGCCTTCCAGCAGGCTGGTCTTCTCTTCGCTCACGAATGAGCCTCATTTCGCATGTGCAGGGGGCCGTGCAAATATCTCCGCAACTTACGGCAGCACCGGCCGCCGCTGTCCAATCCGGCAACTCGTATCGGTGACCCCACTGTTCGCCAGCGCGATTAGGCGCTCCGGTATGCAGCACAGAGTCACCGCCAGCCGCGACGTCGCTCCCGCGCCGGCCAACTGCGCGGCGGTGGACCGGGGTACGGACAGCACTACCAGTGCCCCGCCGTCCGAAGATTCATGCCCGGACTTCGGCACATCGACCACGCGGACACCGGACGCCACCACCCTCGCCGGTGAACTCACGCTGCTGGTGGGCGAGTTGGCAGATGCGATCACGTCGACCCGGTCCCCGCGCCGCAGCAGTCGGACCGTCTCCGCGTCCGCGATCCGCACCGGCACGGAGACTGCCTCGGCCTGCGGGGCCGTCGGCCGACCCACCTGCTCGGGTGCGCCGGCCGTCTCCGCATGTGCTCCGGTGCGATCCGCGGCGAGCGGCACCGAGGCCACCAGCGCCGCGGCGGTCACCGCGAGCCCGGCCGCCACCGCCCGCCGCCTGCGCCGCACGGCACGCCGCAATCTGTGCCTGACCCCGCCGCCTCGCACCCGCAACGGGGCGAATTCCGGCACTCCGCACGGCTCGGGCGCAGACGGCGGCGGAAGGGGCAGCGGAGGAAGGGGCAGCGGAGGAAGGGGTGGCGGGGGAAGGGGCAGAGGAGGAAGGGGCAGAGGAAGAGAAGCAGCAATCGACGACACGGAAAATCACCACCAGGTCACGAAGGGTGTTCGCTCTGAACACCCCTCACGATCCCCGCTCCGCCCGGATCCCGCTGAAGTCTGTGGACGGCACCCGGCCTGTGCACAACCTGCTCACCCCTGAGGGTGTCAGGGCAGCACGATCCCCGTCTTCACCCCGTCCAGCGCATGCGCGCACAAGCAGTCCCGCGAAGCCTGCGCAGGCAGCCCCGCCACCGCGTCGAACAGCACCCCGCGCAGCCGGTCCACGTTCGCGCCGAAGACCTTCAGCACTTCCTCGTGGCTGACGCCCTCACCGGTCTCCGCGCCCGCGTCCAGGTCCGTGACCAGCGTCATCGACGTGTAGCAGAGCCCCAGTTCCCGCGCGAGCACCGCCTCCGGGTGCCCCGTCATGCCGACCACCGACCAGCCCATCGACGCATGCCACAGCGACTCGGCCCGCGTGGAGAAGCGCGGCCCCTCGACGACCACCAGCGTCCCGCCGTCCACCGGCTCCCACTCCCGGCCGCGCGCCGCGGCAAGCGCCGCCCTGCGGCCCTCGGGGCAGTACGGGTCGGCGAAGGACATGTGCACGACCTCGGGCAGCTTCCCGTCGACCGCCGTCTCGCCGTCGTAGAACGTCTGCGCCCTGGACTTCGTACGGTCGACGAGCTGGTCGGGCACCAGCAGGGTGCCGGGACCGTAATCGGCCCGCAGCCCGCCCACCGCGCACGGTCCGAGCACCTGTCGGGCGCCCACCGAGCGCAGTGCCCACAGGTTGGCGCGGTAGTTGATGCGGTGCGGCGGCAGGTGGTGGCCGCGGCCGTGCCGGGGGAGGAACGCCACCTTCCGCCCCGCGATCTCGCCCAGGAACAGCGAGTCGCTGGGGCTGCCGTAGGGCGTCTCCACCTGTATCTCGGTCACGTCCTCCAGGAAGGAGTAGAAGCCCGAGCCGCCGATGACACCGATCTCCGCCTGGATCTCTTTCTGCGCTGCGTTCACCATGGCGGTCACCCTAGCTCCGGACCGGATTTCCCTAGCTCCGGACCGGATTTCCCTGGTCTCGGCCCGGATCGACCCGGCCCGGATCGACCTGGCCTCGGCCCGGAAACGCCGAAGTCCCCGCCGTCGACGACAGCGGGGACTTCGGAAGGAAACGGTTCTCAGGCGGCCGAGGACGACCCCGAGGAGGAGCTCGACGAGCTCGAAGAAGACGTCGACGAGGCCGACGACGCAGTCGAGGACGTGGACGAAGACGAAGCCGCGGGCTTCGAGTCCGATCCGCCGCTCGACGCGGACGCAGCGGCCTTCGAGGCCGAGGACGAAGCCGCCGTGCTGCTCGACGAGGAGCCGCGGCTGTCGTTCCGGTAGAAACCGGAGCCCTTGAAGACAATGCCGACCGCGGAGAAGACCTTCTTCAGGCGTCCCTCACAGCTCGGGCATTCGGTCAGTGCGTCGTCGGTGAACTTCTGCACGGCCTCAAGGCCTTCGTTACACGCGGTGCACTGGTACTGGTAGGTCGGCACTTGCTCCTCCTGGCACTCTCACTCGATGAGTGCTAACGACGGTCCATAGTGACGTATTCCGCTGGATCAGTCCACCGTGACCGGCACGCGGTGACCCACACCACGTGCCGCGACCCGCCCGGACGACTGCGGTACGAGGCGCGAGCGCAGCAGGATCAGCACGATCAGCGCCAGCGCCGTACCACCCAGCGGCACCAGGAATCCCGCGCTGGAGCCGTGTGCGTCCGTCAGCCTTCCGGCCACCGTCACGGCCATGGCCTGGCCGAACGCGACCGCGCCGGTCAGCCAGGTGAAGGCCTCGGTGCGAGCGGTGGCCGGGACGAGCGTCTCGACCATCGTGTAGCCGGTGATCAGTGCGGGTGCGATGCACAGGCCCACCAGCAGCCCCAGGCCCGCGAGCAGCGGCACCGAGTGCACGGCCCACAGGCCCGACGCGAAGAGCGTCAGAGCGACGTAGCCGGTCATCAGGCGGCGGCGCGGCCCGATCTTCCAGGCGATGGTGCCGCAGGCGATGCCCGCCAGCATGTTGCCGCCCGCGAAGATTCCGTACAGCAGCCCGTTGATGCCCGGGTTGCCCGCCTCGGAGGCGAACGCGGTCAGCGAGACCTGCATGCCGCCGAAGACGGCGCCGATGCCCAGGAACGCCACCGCGAGCACCCGTACGCCCGGCACGGACAGTGCGGAGACGGGCTTGACGCGCTCGCCGCCCGCCGTGCGGCTCGGGGCCGGCTGGGTGCGCTTCTGCGCGGCGAAGAACAGGCCGCCCGCCAGCGTCAGGGTCGCCTCGGCGATCAGGCCCGCCGCCGGGTGCACACCCGTGCACAATGCGGTCGCCAGCACCGGGCCCACCACGAAGGTGAACTCGTCCGTCACGGACTCGAAGGCCGCGGCCGTCGACATCAGCGGCGAACCGTCCAGCTTGGCCGCCCAGCGCGCCCGCACCATCGGCCCGATCTGCGGCACCGAGGCACCCGCGGGAACGGCCGCCACGAACAGTGCCCACAGCGGCGCCTCATAGAGGGCGAGGGCGGTCAGGGCGGCGACGGACGCCGTGTGCACCAGTACGCCGGGCAGCAGCACCGCGCGCTGCCCGAACCGGTCCGCGAGCTTGCCGCTCTGCGGTGCGAACAGCGCCATCGAGACACCGGTGACGGCGGCGACGATGCCCGCGGTGCCGTACGACCCGGTCGTGTGCTGCACGAGCAGCACGATGCCGATGGTCAGCATCGCGAAGGGCTGCCGGGCCAGGAAGCCGGGGATCAGGTAGGACCAGACCCCGGGGGTGCGCAGCAGCTGCCCGTAGCCGGGGCGCTTGGCCCCGTCGGGGGACGTGTCGGTGGTGGCGTCGGTCGTGACCGTGTTCGTCACGGCCCTTGCCTTTCTGCCGCCTGGTAGCGCATCCCTTTGCACGTACGTCGTACGTGGGCACGCATCGCGTGCGGAAGCCGCCGAGAGCTGTCCTCTTGCGCAGGACCGGCGGTAGATACCAGGGCCCGGTCGATACCGGGGCAGGCCGCCGTGCGGTCGCGCCAGCTCTGCATCAGGCAGAGTTGGTCGATCAATTCACCTTCATGCTACAGGGGCTTTTGGGTTCTTGTCCTTGCTTTCGCTGGTACGGGTCGTGGTGCCGGTTCCCCGCCCGTGCCCAGCCAGTCCGCCAGCTTGCCGCCCTGGCCGACCGCCCGCAGCCGCCGCTCGGCCGCGTCCCGTACCGGATCGGTCGCCACCACCAGCAGCTCGTCCCCGCGCCGCAGCACGGTCATCGGCTGCGGTACGAAGCTGGTCCCGTCCCGTACGACGAGGGTGACGGCGGCGCCCGGCGGCAGCCGCAGCTCGCCCACCTCCACGCCGTGCATCAGGGACTTCTCCGGGATTGCCACCGACAGCAGGTGCCCGCGCAGCCGCTCCAGCGGCGCCGACTCGATCCCCAGGTCGGCGGTCTCGCCGCCGTCGCCCAGCTTCAGCCGCCGCGCCACCCAGGGCAGCGTCGGTCCCTGGACCAGCGTGTAGACCACGACCAGTACGAAGACGATGTTGAAGATCTGGTCGCTGCCCTCGACGCCGCCCACCATCGGAATGGTGGCCAGCACGATGGGCACGGCCCCGCGCAGCCCCGCCCACGACAGAAGTACCTGTTCGCGCATCGACGTACGGAAGGGCAGCAGGCTCAGCAGTACGGACGCGGGGCGCGCCACCATCGTCAGGACGAGGCCCACGATGATCGCGGGCCAGATGTCGTCGAGCAGCTCGTGCGGCGTGACCAGCAGGCCGAGCAGGACGAACATGCCGATCTGGGCGATCCAGCCGAGCCCGTCGGCGAAGCCGCGGGTGGCGGGCCAGTGCGGCAGCTTGGAATTGCCCATGATCATCGCGGCCAGGTAGACCGCGAGGAAGCCGCTGCCGTGCGCCATGGCGCCCGCGGCGTACGCCGTCACCGCGATGGCCATCACGGCGATCGGGTAGAGGCCGGAGGCCGGCAGGGCCACGCTGCGCAGACCGAGTGAACCGAGCCAGCCCACCGCGAGGCCTATTGCCGCGCCGATCGCGAGTTCGAGGGCGATCTCGCCGACCAGGGCGTACCAGGAGTCCACCGGGCCCGCCGCGGAGAACGCGACGACCAGGATGACCACCGGGGCGTCGTTGAACCCCGACTCGGCCTCCAGGACGCCCGTCAGGCGCGAGGGGAGCGGCACCTTGCGCAGTACGGAGAAGACGGCCGCGGCGTCCGTCGAGGACACCACCGCGCCGATGATCAGCGCCTGCCGCCAGTCGAGACCCACCAGGTAGTGCGCGCCCGTTGCAGTGATGCCCACGCTCACCGCGACGCCGAGGGTCGACATGACGACCGCAGAAGGCAGCGCGGGCTTGACCTCCTTCCACTTCGTCCCCAGGCCGCCCTCGGCCAGGATCACGACGAGTGCGGCATAGCCGATCACCTGGGTCAGCTCGGCGTTGTCGAAGGCGACGTTGCCGATGCCGTCCTGGCCCAGCGCGATGCCGATCCCGAGGTAGATCAGCAGGCTGGGGAGCCCGCTGCGCGACGAGATGCGCACCGCGGCGACAGCGACGAGGAGCACTACCGCGCAGATGAGCAGGAGTTCGTTGAGCTGGTGGACAGTCAGGGGCCGGTCCTTCCATGGGGCCTGCCGGAACGTTCCTCCAGCGGCGTGCCTGCGGGCGAGGTAGTTTCATTACCTTACCTAATCTTTGACGCCTCCTTAACGCCTTTCCTCAACTGCCTCATAGAGGGCATCCGGAGACCGAGTCAGGAGCGGCACGGGGCTGCGCCTATGGTTGCTCCAGCACTCCAGGACCACCCTGCCCCTCGAAGGACAGCGATGCCCGCCACCACACCCGCCCCTTCCGCTGCCCCGCAAGGGAAGAAAAAGAAGGGACGTCGCGCCCGCCTGCTCGTCATCGTGCTGGTGCTGGCGATCGTCGCGGGGGTCGGTTACGGCACGTACTGGAGCGTCAGCACCGTGCGAGCCTCGTTCCCGCAGACCACCGGCGAGCTCACGCTCGACGGCCTGGCGGGACCGGTCGACGTCAAGCGCGACGCCAACGGAATCCCGCAGATCTACGCCTCGTCGGACACCGACCTCTTCCGCGCCCAGGGCTTCGTCCAGGCGCAGGACCGCTTCTGGGAGATGGACGTCCGCCGTCACATGACGTCGGGCCGCCTCTCCGAGATGTTCGGCTCCGGCCAGGTCGAGACCGACGCCTTCCTCCGTACGCTCGGCTGGCGCCAGGTCGCGCAGCAGGAGTACGACAAGAAGCTGACGCCGGAGACGAAGAAGTACCTCCAGGCGTACGCGGCGGGCGTCAACCAGTACCTCAAGGGGCGTCCGAACAAGGACATCTCCGTCGAGTACGCGGCCCTCGGCTTCACCAACGACTACACGCCCGAGGAGTGGACCCCGGTCGACTCGGTGGCGTGGCTCAAGGCGATGGCCTGGGACCTGCGCGGCAACATGCAGGACGAGATCGACCGCTCGCTGATGACGAGCCGCCTCGACCAGAAGCAGATCGCCGACCTGTACCCGGAGTACCCCTTCGACCGGCACAAGCCGATCGTCGAGGAGAACCTGGCCAGGGCGAAGGGCAGCAGCGGCGGCAACGCCACGAACGGCAGCAACGCTGCGAGCAACGGCTCCGGCGGCGCAGGTACGCACAGCGGCGGCGGAAGCAGCAATTCCGCCGGCAATGCGGGCAACGCCGGTACTTCGGGCAACGCCGGCAATGCGGGCAACGCCGGTACTTCGGGCAACGCCGGCAATGCGGGCAATGCCGGTACCGCAGGCAATGCCGGTACCGCCACCCAGGGCCTCCAGACCCAGCTCTCCCGCGTCTCCGACGCCCTCGACAAGATCCCCGCCCTGCTCGGCCCCAACGGCAACGGCATCGGCTCGAACTCCTGGGTCGTCTCCGGATCGAAGACCACCACCGGCAAGCCGCTGCTGGCCAACGACCCGCACCTCGCCCCGCAGATGCCGTCCCTCTGGTACCAGATGGGCCTGCACTGCCGCCAGGTCTCCGCGCAGTGCCAGTACGACACCGCGGGCTACACCTTCTCGGGCATGCCCGGCGTGGTCATCGGCCACAACCAGGACATCGCCTGGGGCATGACCAACCTCGGCGCCGACGTCAGCGACCTTTACCTGGAGAAGGTCGGCGCCCACAACACGTACCTCTACGACGGCCGTGAGACGCCCTTCAAGACCCGCGAGGAGACCATCAAGGTCGCCGGCGGCGAGGCCAAGAAGATCACCGTCCGCTCCACCGGGAACGGCCCGCTGGTCTCCGACCGCAACACCGAGCTGGAGTCGGTCGGCCAGAAGGCCCCCGTCACCAACGCGGCGCCCGACCGGGGCAACGGCTACGCCGTCTCCCTCAGGTGGACCGCGCTGGATCCGGGCAAGTCCATGGACGCCGTCTTCGAGCTCAACCGCGCCAAGAACTTCAAGGAGTTCCGGGCCGCCGCCGCCCACTTCGAGGTGCCGTCGCAGAACCTGATCTACGCCGACACCGCGGGCAACATCGGCTACCAGGCTCCGGGCACCGTCCCGATCCGCAAGGGCGGCCGTGACGGCCGCCTGCCGGCCGCGGGCTGGGAGTCGAAGAACGGCTGGAAGGGCTTCGTCCCGCAGGCCGAGCTGCCGTACGAGTACAACCCCAAGCGCGGCTACATCGTCACCGCCAACCAGGCCGTGGTCGACACCAAGAAGTACCCGTACCTGCTCACCGAGGACTGGGGCTACGGCGCCCGCTCCCAGCGCATCAACGACCTGATCGAGTCCAAGACCAAGGACGGCGGCAAGATCAGCTCGGACGACATGCGGACCATGCAGATGGACAACAGCAGCGAGATCGCCAAGCTGCTGACGCCCTACCTGCTGAAGCTCGACGTCTCCGACCCGTACGTCCGCGAGGCGCAGAAGCTCCTCGAAGGCTGGGACTACACCCAGGAGTCCGACTCGGCCGCCGCCGCCTACTTCAACGGCGTCTGGCGCAACATCCTGAAGCTGGCCTTCGGCAACAAGATGCCGAAGGAACTCCGGGTCAAGGGCCAGTGCCTGTACGTCCGCGGAGCCGATGGTTCCGGACCGGTCGACGACCTCGCCAAGCCCACCCGCGAGTGCGGCGAGCGGGACGGCGACTCGGCGCAGCCCGACGGCGGCGACCGCTGGTTCGAGGTCGTCCGCAAGCTGGTCAAGGACGAGAAGAACGAGTGGTGGTCCTCGCCCGCCTCCCGTACGGACAAGGCCACCACGACCCGCGACGAGCTGTTCGCGCGGGCCATGGAGGACGCCCGCTGGGAGCTCACCGCCAAGCTCGGCAAGAACATCAAGACGTGGAACTGGGGCCGTCTGCACCAGCTCACGCTGAAGAACCAGACCCTCGGCACCGAGGGCCCCGGCTTCATCCAGTACCTGCTCAACCGCGGCCCGTGGAACCTGGGCGGCGGCGAGGCGGCCGTCAACGCCACCGGCTGGAACGCGGCGGGCGGCTACGAGGTCGTCTGGGTCCCGTCGATGCGCATGGTGGTCAACCTGGGCGCCCTCGACAAGTCCCGCTGGATCAACCTGACGGGCGCATCGGGCCACGCGTACAGCCCGAACTACACCGACCAGACGGACAAGTGGGCCAAGGGCGAGCTGCTCGACTGGTCCTTCACCAAGGCGGCCGTCGACAGGAGCACCGTCGACACCCTGGTCCTCAAGCCGGGCCAGGAGGTCACACCGGGCGAGCAGCCGGCCCAGTAGCAGCCGGCCCAGTAGCAGCCGGCCCGGGAACGGCAGCCCAGTAGTGGCGGCCCAGTAGTCGCAGGGCGCGCTTCAGCCGAAGCGCCGGACGCCGCCGGGCGTCACCACCGCGTGCACGGGGTGGTCGTGGGGTTCCGCCGGAACCTCCGCGACCACCTCGTTCTCGTACAGCAGCACCACGAGCCGCGCCGCCGCCACGCGCGCGCGTGGCGGCGTCTCCCGGGCGGAGCGTTCCAGCCGGGCCAGCACCCTGTCGTACGACCCGCCGCCGCGCCCCAGCCGCATCCCGTGCCCGTCCACCGCGAGCCCCGGCAGCAGCACCGCCCCGGCCTCGCACACGGCGTCCACGCCCAGCCGGGGCCCGGCCGGCTCCAGCAGCCCCCGTCCGGCCCGTACGAGCCCCTCCCCGCCCTCGTACGCCGCCCAGTCCAGGTCGTTGTCGGGCAGCAGTACCGGAAGCAGCACCCGCACCCCGCGCGCGTGCAGCGCGTCGAGCAGCGCGCGCGTGCCGGGCTCGCGGCCGATCGAGACGTACGCGGCGACGGTGCCCGCCCCGGTCAGCTCGGGCAGCTCCAGTGCGCGCCGGGCGAGAACCGCGGCGGCCTCCCGTGCGTCCTCCTCGGACAACAGGCGCCGCCGGTCCAGGAGTTCACGCCGCAGTGCGGTCTTCTCGGCCACCCGGTCCGTCATCTCGGCGTCGCTCACGGTCACTTCACCTTCACAATTCGCTCGTACGTCAACAAAAAGGCCGGAAGCCGACCTTCCATCAGGGGCCAGCCGATATCGTTCCGGCATGACTCAGGCCCACCCCAGGATCAGTAAGGCTGTCATCCCGGCAGCGGGACTCGGCACGCGCTTCCTGCCCGCCACCAAGGCGACGCCCAAGGAAATGCTGCCGGTCGTCGACAAGCCCGCCATCCAGTACGTCGTCGAGGAGGCCGCCGCGGCGGGACTCTCCGACGTGCTGATGGTCACCGGCCGCAACAAGCGCCCTCTTGAGGATCACTTCGACCGCAACTACGAGCTGGAGTCCGCCCTCACCAAGAAGGGCGACGCGGGCCGCCTGGCGAAGGTCCAGGAGTCCAGCGACCTGGCGACCATGCACTACGTCCGCCAGGGCGACCCGCGGGGCCTGGGCCACGCCGTCCTGTGCGCCGCCCCGCACGTCGGCGAGGAGCCCTTCGCGGTCCTCCTCGGCGACGACCTGATCGACCCGCGCGACCCCCTGCTGTCCCGCATGGTGGAGATCCAGGAGCAGTTCGGCGGCAGCGTCGTGGCCCTCATGGAGGTCGACCCGGAGCAGATCCACCTCTACGGCTGCGCGGCAGTCGAAACCACCTCCGAGAGCGACGTCGTGCGGGTCACGGGACTCGTCGAGAAGCCGGAGCCCGCCGAGGCGCCCAGCAACCTGGCGATCATCGGCCGGTACGTCCTGGACCCGGCCGTCTTCGCGATACTGCGGGAGACCGAGCCCGGCCGCGGCGGCGAGATCCAGCTCACCGACGCGCTCCAGAAGCTCGCCGTCGACGAGAAGACCGGCGGCCCCGTCCACGGCGTGGTCTTCAAGGGCCGGCGCTACGACACCGGGGACCGCGGGGACTACCTTCGGGCGATTGTCAGACTCGCATGCGAACGTGAAGACCTGGGCCCGGACTTCCGTACCTGGCTCCGCAGTTACGTCACCGAGGAGATTTGAGATGCTCCCCGGGCTGATGCCCGGGGATTCTGGCCTTCCCTCACTTATTGCTGTGCCGCTTCGCGGCACGGTGGTGGGTGGGGGAATCCGAGGCTTCCTGTTTCACTGCGTCGTGCCGGGACTTGACATCCCTGGTCTTACCGTCGCTCCGCAGGCGTTTTGGGTCTCCGCGATGTCCCTCGGCGACCTTGAGGTTCCGTGTGTGCAGCCGTCGGCCCTCTTGGAGGGTGTTGTCGGCGGCGTTGGTGTCTCTGTCGTGGACGGTTCCACAACCTGGGCAGGTCCAGGTGCGGACGTTCAACGGTTTGGGACCGTCGATGCGGTGGCAGACCGAACAGCGCTGGGAGGAGGGGAAACTCCGTCCGACGCGCTGGAAAACCCTGCCGTACCGGGCTGCTTTGTATTCGAGCATGGTCAGGAAGCTCGACCAGCCCGCATCGTGAATAGCTTTGGCGAGACGGCCGCGGGCCATGCCCTTCACATTGAGTGTCTCGGCGTAGACCGCTTGGTTGTCGCGGATCAGCCGGGTGGACAACTCGTGGTGGAAGTGGTGACGGGCGTCGGCGACTTTGGTGTGCTGACGGGCCAGAGCCTTACGGGCCTTCTCCTTGTTCTTCGACCCTTTCTGCTTGCGGGCGTGCCTGCGTTGGAGGCACTTGAGTTTCTTCTCCGCGCGGCGCAGGAACCTTGGGGAGGCGATCTTCTCCCCGCTGTCCAGGACGACGAAGTGGGTGAGGCCCATATCGAGGCCGACCTCGTACCCGGCCGCGTCCTCTACCGGCCAGCGTGTGGTGTCGGTGTCCGGGTCGGTTTCGATCACGAACGACGCGAAGTACCTTCCGGCGGTGTCCTTGATGACGGTGACCGAGGACGGGACGGTGGGCAGAGTGCGCGACCATCGGACCTTCACCGCGCCGATCTTCGGCAGGGTCAGACGTCCCGTCTCGGTGATCTTCCAGCGGGCATTCGCCGTAAACCGCACCGACTGCCGCCGGTCCTTACGGGACTTGAAGACGGGTGCTCCAACGGGCGGGCCCTTCCGCTTGCCGGAGCGGGAGTCGAAGAACGCACGATAGGCGGACTCCAGATCCCGCAACGATTGTTGGAGCACCACCGAGGACACCTCGCCCAGCCAGGTGCGCTCCTCGCGCTTCTTGCCCTGGGTGAGCACGGCCTTGGACAATTCCCCGGTGCCGATCCACGGCTCCTTCGCCGCGTATGCAACGCGGCGAAGCGTGAGGGCGTCGTTGAAGACCACCCGCGCGCAGCCGAACGTCCGCGCCAGCATCCTCTGCTGGAAAGACGTCGGCTCAAGCCGGAAGGAATACCGCAACTGCATGACACCGGAGCGTAGGCAGGAGTTCTGTACGCGGACGGGCTTCCGTTCCCTGTTCGCCCGATCAGGTGAAATATCATCATTTGCATCCCTGCCCTGCTGCGCAAGGGCAGGGCAGACAGTCGCTCCGCACCGGCCTTGCGTTTCGTACGCCGCTGGTGCGCTCCGTGTCCGACGGCGAGATCGGGGCGTGAGATGAGCGGTTCTGTACGCTCGGTCCTTCTCTGTCTCGTCACCGGTGAGCCGAGACGTCGTGGCGCCGGATGCCATTCGTTTCTCCCCGGCCGAAGGGCTTTTCCGGAGGGCGGGGCCTTTTGGAAGGAACCAAGGTGAGCACCACCGAAGCACCGCCCGCCGCCACCCACGACGACGGCCACGGCCCCGACCGCGTCTGGTCGGTGGACGAGCACCTCGACGACATCCTCGGCGCGGTCCGTCCGTTGGAGCCCATCGAGCTCCAACTCCCGGACGCCCAGGGCTGCGTACTCGTCGAGGACGTCACCGTCCCCGTGGCCCTCCCGCCCTTCGACAACAGCTCGATGGACGGATACGCGGTCCGGGTGGCCGACGTCGCCGACGCGAGCGCGGAGTTCCCCGCCGTGCTCACCGTCATCGGCGACGTGGCGGCGGGCTCCGGTGGCGCCGACACCCTCACGGTCGGCCCGGGGGAGGCCGCCCGCATCATGACCGGAGCCCCGCTGCCCCCCGGCGCGGAAGCCGTCGTTCCGGTCGAGTGGACCGACGGCGGCAGCGGCGGCGGCCCCGCCACCACCTTCCGGTCCGCAGGAGCCAACCCGGAGGACTCCACCGGCGAGGTCCGGGTGCACCGCCCCGCGAAGGACCGCGCACACGTCCGCGCGGTGGGCAGCGACGTCAAGGCCGGCGACACCGCCCTCGAAGCCGGTACGGTGCTCGGCCCGCCCCAGATCGGCCTGCTGGCCGCGATCGGCCGGGCCACGGTGCTGGTCCACCCGCGGCCCCGGGTGGTCGTCATGTCGACCGGCTCCGAACTGGTCCAGCCCGGCGAGAAGTTGGCCGCGGGCCAGATCTACGACTCCAACAGCTTCGCCCTGACCGCCGCCGCCCGCGACGCCGGAGCCATCGCCTACCGGGTGGGCGCCGTCACCGACGACGCCGAAGAGCTGCGCGCCACCATCGAGGACCAGCTCGTCCGCGCCGACCTCCTGGTCACCACGGGCGGCGTCAGCGTCGGCGCGTACGACGTCGTCAAAGAGGCGCTCTCCTCGGCCGCCGACGAGGACGAGCCGGGCAGCGGCGTCGACTTCCGCAAGCTGGCCATGCAGCCCGGCAAGCCGCAGGGCTTCGGCTCCATCGGCCCCGACCACACCCCGCTGCTCGCCCTGCCGGGCAACCCGGTCTCCTGCTACGTCTCCTTCGAGCTGTTCGTCCGCCCGGTGATCCGCGCTCTGATGGGCCTGGCGGACGTCCACCGCACGACCGTCCGGGCCACCCTCAGCGCGGACGAGCCGATCGGCTCGCCCGCAGGCAAGCGCCAGTTCCTGCGCGGGACGTACGACGCCGCCTCGGGCACGGTCACCCCGGTGGGCGGCTCCGGCTCCCACCTGATCGCCGCCCTCGCGCACGCCGATTCGCTGCTGGTCGTCCCCGAGGACACCACCGAGGTCGTCCCCGGCACGGAAGTCGAGGTGGTCCTGCTCACCCGGTAACGGGCCGGTGGCGGTACGGTGTCTGCCGCTGCGCCGTGGCAACGACTGCCGAGGCAACGACCGGCGCCGGAACGCGAGGCGGAGTTAATGAGTACGCAAGGCAGCCAGGGCAGCCCGACGAGCCCTCCGAGCCCCACGGGGCTGACGCACCTCGACGAGGCGGGTGCGGCCCGGATGGTCGACGTCTCCGAGAAGGACGTCACCACCCGCACCGCCCGCGCGAGCGGACGCGTCCTCGTCGCGCCGCGCGTGATCGAGCTCCTCCGGGGCGAGGGAGTCCCCAAGGGCGACGCCCTCGCCACTGCGCGCATCGCGGGCATCATGGGCGCCAAGCGCACCCCCGACCTGATCCCGCTCTGCCACCCGCTGGCCGTCTCCGGCGTCAAGGTCGACCTCTCGGTCGCGGACGACGCGGTCGAGATCCTCGCCACGGTCAGGACCACGGACCGTACGGGCGTCGAGATGGAAGCCCTCACCGCTGTCGCCGTCGCCGCCCTCACCGTCATCGACATGGTGAAGGCCGTCGACAAGGGCGCGGTCATCACGGACGTACGCGTCGAGGAGAAGACCGGCGGCAAGTCCGGCGACTGGAACCGCTCATGACGAACCCCCTCGCAGGCCCCCTCACGAACCCCCTCGCGGGCACCTCGCCCCCGACCGTCGACCGGCCGGCGGGCACCTCGCCCCCGGCCGCCGGTCCGCTCCCGGTGGCCCGCTCCACCGACCCGGTCACCGTCCTTGCTCCCGACGCCGAGGAGGGCCGCACCTCCGAGGCGCACCTGCACCCGGGCGTCGTGTCGGGACCGGTCTCCGAGCCCGGCTACCAACCGCAGGGGCCGGGGCAGCCGATGCACGCGGGGCCGGACATCCGCCCGTACCGCGCGCTCGTCGTCACCGCGTCCAACCGGGCCTCCGCGGGCGTCTACGCCGACAAGGGCGGCCCGCTCGTCGCCGAGGGCCTGACCCGGATGGGCTTCATCGTCGACGGCCCCCGCGTGGTGCCCGACGGCGACCCCGTGGAGGCGGCCCTGCGCGACGGCGTCCTCCTCGCGTACGACGTCATCGTCACGACGGGCGGCACCGGCGTCTCGCCCACCGACCGCACCCCCGACGCCACCCGTCGCGTCATCGACTACGAGATCCCCGGCATCCCGGAGGCCATCCGGGCCGAGGGCCGCCCGCACGTCCCGACGGCCGCGCTCTCCCGCGGGCTGGCAGGAGTCGCCGGGGGTACGACACTGATCGTCAACCTCCCCGGTTCCACCGGCGGCGTCCGCGACGGTCTGGCCGTCCTCGGCCGGATCCTGCTGCACGCCGTCGACCAGCTGCGCGGCGGCGACCACCCGAGAGCCGCGGACCCTGCCGATCCCACCGGCCCTGCCGATCCCACCGGTCCCGCCGGCCCTGCCGATCCCACCGGTCCCGCCGATCCCACCGGTCTGTCCGGGAGCATCAACTGAACGGCTCCGCCTGGCCCGTGGACCTGGTGGACGGCGACGTCACGCTCCGCCCGATAAAACTGCGCGACCAGCGGGCCTGGCGCGAGGTCAACCGCCGCAACCGCGAGTGGCTGCGCCCCTGGGAAGCGACCATTCCGCCCCCGCTGCCCACCGGCCCGGTCGCCCACCGGCCGACGTACCGCCAGATGGTCCGTCACCTGCGCGCGGAGGCCAACGCCGGCCGGATGCTGCCGTTCGTCATCGAGTACCGGGGCAGGCTGGTCGGACAGCTGACGGTCGCCGGAATCACCTGGGGCTCGATGTGTTCGGGCCATGTGGGCTACTGGGTGGACCGCGAGGTGGCCGGCCGCGGCGTCATGCCGACGTCCGTCGCACTCGCCGTCGACCACTGTTTCCGCACGGTCGGACTGCACCGCATAGAGGTCTGCATTCGCCCGGAGAACGGCCCCAGTCGCCGCGTCGTCGAAAAGCTCGGGTTCCGCGAGGAGGGTCTGCGCCCGCGCTATCTGCACATCGACGGCGCCTGGCGCGACCACCTCGTCT
Organism: Streptomyces sp. NPDC054863; assembly: GCF_053610825.1. Classification (NCBI taxonomy): domain Bacteria; kingdom Bacillati; phylum Actinomycetota; class Actinomycetes; order Kitasatosporales; family Streptomycetaceae; genus Streptomyces; species Streptomyces sp. NPDC054863. Next base: position 45,672 of record NZ_JBSGZD010000007.1, read on the forward strand.
TCGCCCTGACCTCGGAGGAGGTCGTCCCGGAAGGCGTACTCGGACGATGGCGCCGACGTTCGGCGTCGCAGCAGTGACTCCCAGCAGTGACACGCAGCAGTGACACCCAGCAGTAACGCTCGGCCAGTGACACCCCGACAGTGGCATCTAAAGAATGAAATAAATGTTCGAATTTGATCGCGGTCGCCATCCCGAGCCTCAAAAAAGTTCGGAATATCAGACAGATACGCCCGACACACCGGCCCAATTGGCCGATGGCTCCCTCCAGGCCCCTCTACGGTGTGAGGTGTGAGCAGCAGCGGCCTGATCTACGCAGTCATTGTCGGGGCCTGGGCCGCCTACTTGGTGCCGATGTGGCTCCGCAGGCAGGACGAACTCAACGAGGCCCGTCCGACGGAACGCTTCAGCACCGCCATCCGGCTCCTGTCCGGACGGGCGGCGATGGAGCGCCGGTACGCCAAGGAACTCCAGCTGCGCCCGGCCGACGGCCAGGACGGCACGGCGGACGGCAGCCCCGAAGCCCCCGACAGCGCGGACCCGGTGACCGATTCGGTCGACGTCCGCGCCTTCGCGGCACCCCCGTCCAGGACCGAACGTCCGGCAGCGCGCGAGCAGTCGCGGGAACAGGTGCGGGAACAAGTCCGGGAGCAGCCCCGGGAGCCGGTGCGCGAGCAGTCGGCCCGCGACCAGGCGTCCCGCGAGCAGCCCCGTGACCAGGCGCCGCGCGACCAAACGCCGCGCGACCAGGCACCCCGCGAGCAGCCCGTACGCGACGAGCCTGCCCGCGACCAGTCCCGCCGCCCCCGTGCCGCCGCGCCCGCGCAGCCCTCCCCGGGGTCCGCCGAGCGGGCCCGCCGCTCCAAGGTCCTGGCCCGGCGCCGCCGTACCACCGTGCTGCTCTTCGCCGCCTTCACCCTCGGTGCGATCGTCGCCGCCGTCAGCGGGCTCCGTTACCTCTGGGCACCCGGCATCCCGGCCATCCTCCTGAGCGCGTACATCGTGCATCTGCGCGGCCAGGAGAAGCGCCGGTTCGCCTTCACCATGGACCGCCGGCGGGCCGAGTTCGCCGCCCAGCGGCTGCGTGAGCAGCGGACCCAGTACGTCCGCCGCCCCGTACCGCAGTCCCAGTCGCCCGACCAGCACCAGAACCAGGGCCAGCACCAGGGCCAGGGCCAGCACCCGCACCACTCGCATCAGCGCGCCGATGCCGACGAGCGGCCGGAGCCGGAGCCCGCTCCCGCCGTCTCTCCGCAGGAGGCCGGCCGCCGCGCCCTGGTCGAGCAGACCGACCACGCCGAGTGGGTCGACCAGCAGCGCGAGCGCGAGCGCGGCGGAGCTCGCGGCGAGAGCTGGGAGCCCGTCCCGGTCCCGCTCCCGACGTACGTCACCGCTCCCGTCGCCCCGCGCGCGACCGGCGACCTCGACCTCGGCGCCCCCGGAACCTGGAGCTCCGCCCGCTCCAGCACCGCCGACCCGGTGGGCCCCGCGGCCTCGGCCGGCTCCGCGGCCTCCGCGGCCGACGACCCGGCTCTGCGCCGTCAGCGCCCGCAGCAGGGGCGCCGCTCGCGCGACCACGGACGTACCCCGCTCTTCGACCAGTACGACGAGGACGAGCGGCCCCGCGCCGCCAACGAGTGACCCGGCGGGGCGAGCCCGCCGCAAGCCCCGCCGCAGGTGGGGGGCCTCGGCAGGCGGCCGGAACGGATTACCGAGCACCCCGGAAGAGGTGCTAGAGTTCTACTCGTTGCAAGGGCCTGTGGCGCAGTCTGGTAGCGCACCTCGTTCGCATCGAGGGGGTCTGGGGTTCAAATCCCCACAGGTCCACCGCAGCTGAGAGCCCCTACCGGGGAAACCCGGTAGGGGCTCTTTGGCGTCCGCAGGAGCGGCGCCCCTCGGGCTCGGCAGCGGGGGGACTGCCGAGCCCGAAGAGGGTTGACCGGCGCTGGGCCGGCCGGGTCTGTCAGCGGCTCAGGTCCCTGAACCGCTTTACGGCCAGCGGGAAGAACACCGCCACCAGGACCACCGGCCAGGCCACCGCGAGCAGTTCGGCGTTCATCGCGGCCCAGGAGTCGCCGGCCCCGCCCGGGTTGCCGAACAGGCCGCGTACCGCAGTGGCCGTCGCGGACATCGGATTCCACTCGACCACCGCGCCCAGCCAGGCCGGCATCGACTCCGGCGAGGCGATGGCGTTCGAGAGGAAGGCGACCGGCCACACCAGGATCTGCACCGCCTGCACCAGCTCCGGCTTGCCCGCGACCATCGCCAGATGGATGCCGATCCACAGCATCGCGAACCGCAGCAGCAGCAGCAGTCCCACCGCCCCCATGAAGGAGGCGAAACCGCCGTGCCAGCGCCAGCCGATGGCATATCCGACCGCGATCATCACGGCCAGGCCGACCACCGACTGCAGCATGTCGGCGACGCTGCGCCCGACCAGGACCGCGCCGGAGGTCATCGGCATCGAGCGGAACCGGTCGATGACCCCCTTGCCCAGGTCCTGGGTGACCGAGAGCATCGTCGCCTCAAGGCCGAAGGCCATCGTCATGGTGAGCATGCCGGGGACCAGGTAGTCCTTGAAGTTCCCTTCGATGCCCCGTCCGCCACCGATCAGGTAGCTGAACATCAGCAGCATCATCACCGGGAAGATCAACCCGACGACCACCTGTACGGGCTGCCGTGCCCAGTGCGCCAGCTCGCGCCTGGTCATCGTCCAGGAGTCGGCGGCGGCCCAGCTCAGCTTCGAACCCGAGCCGTGCGCCGTGCTGCGGGTACTCGCACTGCGAGGCGAACTCACACCCTGTGTCGTACTCATGCCGCGTCCTCCTTCGTGAGGTGCAGGAAGACTTCGTCGAGCGTCGGCCGCCGTACCGCGATGTCCTCCGCCTCGATGCCGGCCGCCTTCAGCGACCGGACGGTTTCGGTCAGCGCCGACATCCGGTCACTGACCGAGGCGCTGATCAGCCGGCGGTCCTCGTCCACGACCGCGTCACCGGGCAGGAGCGAGGCCGCGAGCGACAGTTGGGCCACGTCGTGCAGGACCACGTCGATGCGGTCGCCGCCCGTCTTGGACTTCAGCTCGTCCGCCGTGCCCTCCGCGATGACCTTGCCGTGGTTGATCACCGAGATCTGGTCGGCGAGCTGGTCGGCCTCTTCCAGGTACTGCGTGGTCAGCAGCACGGTCGTGCCGCCGCCGACCAGTGAACGGACCGCGTTCCACACCTCCGTGCGGCCTCGCGGGTCGAGGCCGGTCGTGGGCTCGTCCAGGAAGAGCACCTGCGGTTCGGAGATGAGGGAGGCGGCGAGGTCGAGCCTGCGCCGCATGCCGCCGCTGTACTGCTTGACCGCCTTCTTGCCGGTGTCCGCGAGCCCGAACCGGGTGAGGAGCTCGTCGGCCTTGGCGCCCGCGCGGCGTGCGCCGAGGTGGTAGAGCCGCCCGAACATCTCCAGGTTCTGACGGCCGCTGAGGTCCTCGTCGACGGCGGCGTTCTGGCCGAGCAGGCCGATCCGCGAGCGCACCTCGTCGGCTCGGGTGCGCACGTCGAGTCCTGCCACTTCGACGCGGCCCTCCTCGGGGCGCAGCAGTGTGGACATGATGCGGACGGCTGTGGTCTTGCCGGCGCCGTTCGGGCCGAGAACGGCCTGGACGGTGCCGCTTCGGACAGTGAGGTCGAGGCCGTCGAGAGCCTGCTTGTCCCCGTACTTCTTCCGCAGTCCTTCGACGACGATCGCCAGATCGTGGTCAGTCAAAACGCTCTCCTCAGCCATTGATCAAACTTGACTACCCTGAGAAGGTATCCCCAGTTCCTCGATTAGTCAAACTTGATTACTGATACGGTCTAGCCAATATTGATCAGAGAGGGTGCTCATGTCTGCGATCCGGTTGCTGGTCCTGGGAGCGGTCCGCCAGCACGGGCGGGCGCACGGCTACCAGGTGCGCAACGACCTGGAGTTCTGGGGCGCTCACGAGTGGTCCAACGCCAAGCCGGGCTCGATCTACCACGCACTCAAACAGATGGCCAAGCAGGGACTCCTGGTCGCGCACGAGATCGCGCCGAGCACCGCGGGCGGTCCGCCCCGGGTCGAGTACGAGGTCACCGACAAGGGCACCGAGGAGTACTTCACGCTGCTGCGCGAGGCCCTGATCTCGCACGACCAGAAGATCGACGTGCTCTCGGCCGCCATCGGACTCATCGTCGACCTGCCGCGCGAGGAGGCGGTCACGCTCCTCAAGGAGCGGGTCAAGGGGTTCGAGCAGTGGCGCGAGGGGGTCACCGAGTACTACACGCCGGAGGAAGGCCCCGCACAGCTCGGGCACATCGGCGAGATCATGAACATGTGGGTGCATCTGGCCGACAGCGGCGCGGACTGGACGCGCAGTCTGATCGGGCGGATCGAGGGCGGCGCCTACACCTTCGCCGGTGAGGGCGAACCCTTCGTGGGGGTGCTCGCGGAGGGCGAGACGAACCCGTTCGCGACGGGACCGCATCCTGAGGATCTCCGCTAGCCCGTACGCGCCCCCGGCGCGAGGGTCAGACGAGGGGTTTGGCGAAGCAGCGGCATTCGGCGGCGTCGCGGTAGAGGCCGAACGGTTCCGTGGGGAGGTAGCCGCTCGACCGGTAGAGGGCGATGGCCTCGGGCTGTTCGGTGCCGGTCACCAGAACCATGCGGGTGCGGCCCGCCGCACGGGCGTCGGCCTCCAGGAGGCTGAGGATGCGGCGGGCGAGGGCCTTGCCGCGGGCCGCCGGGACCACGTACATGCGCTTGAGTTCGGCGTCGCCGTCCGCGCGGCTCTCCCCGTCCGCCTCCCGGGTGCGCCAGCCGCCGGTGGCGACGGGGAAGCCCTCGTCGTCGTACGCGATCAGGTAACGGCCGTGGGGCGGGGCGAACATGGCGGGGTCGAGCGGGGTCAGGTCGCCGTCGCCGTAGCGCTCGGCGTATTCGAGCTGCACCTGGTCGTTGAGCTTGACGGCGTCGGGGTGGTCGTAGGCCACGGGTCTTATTTCCATGCGTACGAGAGTACGAGCGTGATGTGGGCGCGGAGAGAGGGATGCGTGGGTCGGTAGGGTTTCCGGATGCTCACTGTGACCAGCGTGAATGTGAATGGCCTCCGTGCCGCCGCCAAGAAGGGCTTCGTGCCGTGGCTGGCGGAGACCGCCGCCGACGTCGTGTGCCTTCAGGAGGTACGGGCCGAGGCGGATCAGCTGCCGGAGGAGGTGCGGGCACCCGAGGGGTGGCACGTGACGATCGCGCCGGCCGCGGCGAAGGGACGGGCCGGGGTCGCGCTCTACACGCGGGAGAAGCCGGAGCGGGTACAGGTCGGGTTCGGGAGCGCGGAGTTCGACGGCAGCGGCCGGTATCTGGAGGCGGACGTCGCCGGGGTGACCGTCGCCAGTCTGTATCTGCCGTCGGGGGAGGTCGGGACCGAGCGGCAGGACGAGAAGTACAGGTTCATGGACGAGTTCATGTTCTACCTGGTGGACCTGAAGGCGCGGGCCGCGGCGGACGGACGGGAGGTCGTGGTGTGCGGGGACTGGAACATCGCGCACCAGGAGGCCGACCTGAAGAACTGGAAGGCCAACCGGAAGGCGTCCGGGTTCCTGCCGGAGGAGCGGGAGTGGCTCGGGCGGGTCTTCGAGGAGGCCGGGTACGTGGACGTCGTACGGAAGCTGCACCCGGAGGTGGAGGGGCCCTACTCGTGGTGGTCCTACCGGGGGCGGGCTTTCGACAACGATTCAGGCTGGAGGATCGACTACCAGATCACGACGGGCGGGCTCGCGGGGCGCGCGACGAAGGCGTGGGTGGAGCGGGCGGCCAGCCACGGGGAGCGGTGGAGCGACCATGCACCGGTCACGGTGGCGTACGGGGTGTGAGCCACACGGTGGGCCGGTGGGGGCCTCTGCTGGGCCCCGGATGCTCCGGGTCGAGCGTGGCCGGAGTGTTGCGCAGCGAAAGAGCTGCCCGACGGCATGCCCGTGCGGGTGTCGGACGCGGTGTGCGGTCCCGGCCCGCGGTGAGACGGCCTCCGACCCGGGGGAGGGTCCGGGCGGGCGAGGGTCCGACCCGGGCGAGGGTCCGACCCGGGTGAGGGTGGTTCGGGCCGGGCGAGGGTCCGACCCGGGTGAGGGTTCGGGCCGGGTCAGTTCTTGGGCAGGTGGCGGTCCAGGGCCATGGAGAGTTCGGCCTCCACGACGCTCTTGGCGAGCGGGCGCAGGCGTTGTGGGTCGGCGTGGTGGGTGGTGACCAGGCGGATGAAGATCTGGGCGAGTACGTCCGCGTGCTCGCGGACCTGGAGGCCGGCGGCCATGACTTCGGAGAGCGGGACGCCCTCGCGGACCAGGGCCGCCGAGACGTCGAGCAGGCGGCGGCTGATGTGGACGACCTCGTCGCCGTCGACGGCGAGGTAGCCCAGCGCCATCGCGGAGGCGAGGTTCTCGGGGGTGACCTCGCCCTCGAAGTAGTCGGCGAGCTGCTCGGGGGTGAGGCGGACCGGGGTTTCCTCGGTGGGTTCGCCCGGGGTGCCCAGGGCGAGGAGTTCGCCCATGTCGCGGCCACTGTCGAAGGTGGAGGCGAGGTCGGCGATGCCGGTGAGGGTGTGGCCGCGTTCCAAGAGGGCGCCGATGGTGCGCAGGCGGGCCAGGTGGTGGTCGTTGTACCAGGCGATGCGGCCTTCGCGGCGCGGCGGCGGGATCAGCTTGCGCTCGCGGTAGAAGCGCAGGGTGCGTACGGGGATGCCGGCCGCGTCGGCCAGCTCCTCCATGCGGTACTCGCGGGGTGCGCCGGGCGCGCTGCCGTCGCCGGGGCCGCTGTCCCGTCGACCGTCCTGCCTGCGTTCGTCGCCCTGTTCGGGGGACTCGGGTGCTTCTTCCACGCGGCGAACCTTATTCCGTACCGTCAGTAACTTTCCCACGCCTGCCCCCTACCGATCAGTACGTCACTGCCTTACGCTCCCAACCATGCCAGTGATTGCTGGCAGAGTTGTGGAGCGTCGAGTGCGGGAGGCGTCGGGCATGGCCGAGTTCGAGCACGAGCATGTACGAGTGGCGGTGATCGGGTCCGGGTTCGGTGGCCTGGGGGCCGCCGTCCGGCTGCGCCGCGAGGGGATCACCGATTTCGTCGTCCTGGAGCGGGCCGGTTCCGTCGGCGGGACCTGGCGGGACAACAGTTACCCGGGGTGCGCGTGCGACGTGCCGTCGCACCTCTACTCCTTCTCCTTCGCGCCCAACCCGGAGTGGCCGCGCACCTTCTCGGGCCAGGAGCACATCCGGGCGTACCTGGAGCACGTCACCGACACCTTCGGGCTGCGCCCGCACATCCGCCTCCACCACGAGGTGACGATGATGACCTGGGACGCCGAGAAACTGTGGTGGAGGATCGAGACGGCGAACGGGAAGACGCTCGTGGCCGATGTCGTCGTGTCGGCGACAGGACCGCTGTCCGATCCCAAGACGCCGGACATCCCCGGTCTCGGCACCTTCCCCGGGAAGGTCTTCCACTCCGCGAAGTGGGACCACGACTACGACCTCACCGGCAAGCGCGTCGCGATGGTCGGCACCGGCGCCTCCGCCATCCAGATCGTGCCCGCGATCCAGCCCGACGTCGAGAAGCTGACGCTCTTCCAGCGGACGCCGCCGTGGGTGATGCCGCGCATGGACCGCCAGATCAGCGGGGCCGAGCGCTGGCTGCACCGGCAGGTGCCCGTCACCGGCGCCGTGCGGCGCAGGATGCTGTGGGGGATCAGGGAGCTTCAGGTCCAGGCGTTCACCAAGCGGCCCAACGAACTGGGCTTCATCGAGAACATCGCCAGGGCGAACATGGCGAAGGCGATCAAGGACCCGGCGCTGCGGGCCAAGCTGACCCCCTCGTACCGCATCGGCTGCAAGCGGATCCTGCTGTCGAGCACGTACTACCCGGCGCTCGCGCAGCAGAACGTCGACGTCGTCGCCTCCGGACTGAGCGAGGTGCGCGGCTCGACGGTCGTCGCCTCCGACGGTACGGAGACCGAGGTCGACGCGATCATCTTCGGTACGGGCTTCCACGTCACGGACATGCCGATCGCCGACCGGGTGGTGGGCGCCGACGGCATCACCCTCGCCGAGGCGTGGAAGGGCGGCATGGAGGCGCTGCGCGGTGCGAGCGCGGTCGGCTTCCCCAACTGGATGACGGTCATCGGCCCGAACACGGGGCTCGGCAATTCGTCGATGATCCTGATGATCGAGGCACAGCTCAGCTATCTGGCCGACTACATGCGGCAGTTGGACGTCCTGGGCGGGCGGGTGGCCCTTTCCGTGCGGCCGTCCGCCGTCGGGGCGTGGAACCGCCGTGTGCAGGAGCGCATGAAGCGCACCGTCTGGAACACGGGCGGCTGCGACAGCTGGTACCTGGACGCGAACGGCCGCAACACGACGGTCTGGCCGGGCACGACGTCGGAGTTCCGGCGGGCGACCCGGGAGGTCAACCTCGCGGAGTACGAAGTGGTGCGTGCGCAGGCGGCGTCGGAGGAACGGGCAGTGGCCGAGGAGGCTGTCGCATGAGGCGTGTCGCGGGTGGACTCGGGCTTGACGTACGGGAGTTGACCGTCACCTCCGCCGACGGGGCGCGGCTGCACGTCGAGGTGTACGGGCAGGACGGCGCGCCGACGGTGGTCCTGGCGCACGGCTGGACGTGCTCGATCGCGTTCTGGGCGGCCCAGATACGGGAGCTGGCACGGGAGTTCAGGGTCGTCGCGTACGACCAGCGGGGGCACGGGCGCTCGCCCGAATCCGCCGCGTACTCGACGGACGTGCTCGCCGACGACCTCGAAGCGGTACTCGCCGCGACGCTCGCCCCCGGCGAGAAGGCCGTGCTGGCCGGGCACTCCATGGGCGGCATGACCCTCATGGCGGCGGCCGGACGGGCCGGTTTCGCGGAGCACGCGGCAGCGGTGCTGCTGTGCAGCACCGGGAGCGCCCGGCTGGTCGCCGAGTCGCTGGTGCTGCCGATGCGGGCGGGCGGCCTGCGGACCAGGCTGACGCAGTCGGTGCTGGGGGCGAAGGCGCCGCTGGGTCCCGTCACGCCGGTCTCGAAGGCGGTCCTGAAGTACGCGACGATGGGGCGCGGGACGGCCCCGGAGCGGGTCGCGGAGTGCGCACGGATCGTGCACGCGTGCCCGAGGAGGGCGCGGGTGGGCTGGTCGCACGTGCTGGCCGGGCTCGAACTGGCCGCAGGGGTAAGTGCGTTGGCCGTTCCGGCCGCCGTGGTCGCGGGCGCCGACGACCGGCTGACGCCGCCCGTGCACGCCCGCGAGATCGAGGCCGCGCTGCCGCACTCGCTGGGGCTGACGCTGCTCACCGGGGTCGGGCACATGTCGCCGGTGGAGGCGCCGGAGCTCGTCACCGGGAAGATCCGTGAGCTCGTGGGTACGTACGTCGCCGCTGGTGCGGGAGTGGGAACGGAATGCGGGGAGGAAGTCGCGTGAGCTACAGCCTTGAGGGTCAGGTCGCGGTCGTCACGGGAGCGGCGCGGGGCGTCGGCGAGCTGCTGGCGCGGAAGCTGTCGGCGCGGGGTGCGAACGTGGCGCTCATCGGGCTCGAACCCGAGCTGCTGAAGGACGTCACGGGACGGCTGCACACCGAGAGCGACTGGTGGTACGCGGACGTCACCGACCACGAGGCGATGGCGCGCGTCGCGCAGGAGGTCAAGGAGCGGTTCGGGAAGGTCGATGTCGTCGTCGCGAACGCCGGGGTGGCGTCCGGGGGGCCGTTCGTGGACTCCGACCCGGAGGCCTGGCGGCGGGTCATCGAGGTGAATCTGGTGGGGGGTGCGGTGACCGCGCGTGCCTTCCTGCCGGTGCTGATGGAGAGCCGGGGGTACTTCCTGCAGATCGCGTCGCTGGCGGCGATCACGCCGGCGCCGATGATGAGCGCCTACTGCGCGTCGAAGTCGGGCGTCGAGGCGTTCGCGCACTGCCTGCGGGCGGAGGTCGGCTACAAGGGCGTACGGGTCGGGGTCGGCTATCTGTCGTGGACCGACACCGACATGGTGCGGGGCGCGGACCAGGACGACGTGATGCGGGAGCTGCGGCAGCGGCTGCCGTGGCCCTCGAACCGGACGTATCCGCTGGGTCCGGCCGTGGACCGGATCGTCGCGGGGATCGAGCGGCGCTCGCACCATGTGTACGCGCAGTGGTGGCTGCGGGGGATGCAGTCGGTGCGGGGGTATCTGCCGGGGGTCATCGGGACGGTGGGGCAGCGGGAGATGAGGCGGTTCGAACCGAGGCTGGCCGGGGTGAGCCGGGGGCTGGTGGGGGCGGGGGGTGCGGCGGACGAGACGGCGCGAAGCTGAGGGAGGGGCGGGTGCGGGTGCGGCCGGTGGGCTTCGTGCGGGTGCGTGGTGGCTGGTCGCGCAGTTCCCCGCGCCCCTGGAGGGTCACCTCGGTGGCAGGTTCGGGCGGCGCTTGTCCGGGACTGCTGAGAGGTCAGGGGGGGTTGCTGCCGGGGTTTGGGAGAGGAGGTCCAGGGCCACCTGGACCGCGTCGTCCAGGACCGCGTAGCGGCCTTCCGCCCAGTCCAGTGGGGTGCGGAGGGCTTCGATGTCGGGGCTGACGCCGTGGTTCTCGACCGCCCAGCCGTACTCGTCGAACCACGCCGCGTTCATCGGCACCGTGATGACGGTGCCGTCGCCCAGTGGGTGGCGGCCCGTCATGCCGACCACGCCGCCCCAGGTCCGCTGGCCGACCACCGGGCCGAGGGAGAGGAGCCGGAAGGCGGCGGTGATCATGTCGCCGTCGGAGGACGTCGCCTCGTCGGCCAGGGCGACCACCGGGCCGCGTGGGGCGTTCGAGGCGTAGGAGATGGGTTGGGCGTCTCGCGTCAGGTCCCAGCCCAGGATGCGGCGGGTCAGCTTCTCGATGACGAGCTCGCTGATGTTGCCGCCCGCGTTGCCCCGTACGTCGACGATGAGGGCCGGGCGGGATACCTCCAGGCGCAGGTCGCGGTTGAACTGGGCCCAGCCCGAGCCGCCCATGTCGGGGATGTGGAGGTAACCGCACTTGCCGCCGCTGAGGTCGCGCACGACCTCGCGGCGTTTGGCCACCCAGTCCTGGTAGCGGAGCGGGCGTTCGTCGACGAGGGGGACGACGGCCACCCGGCGCGGGCGGGTTTCCGTACCCTCCGGCGCCTCCGGGAGGAAGGTCAGCTCGACCGTGGTTCCTCCTGCCGCCGCGAGGAGGGGGAAGGGGCCCGCGACCGGGTCCACCGGGCGGCCGTCCACATGGGTCAGGACCGCTCCGACGCGGATTCCGGTGCCCGCCAGAGGGGACCTCGCCTTGGAGTCGGACGAGTCGCCGGGGAGGATGCGGGAGACGGTCCAATTGCCGTTCTTGACGTAGAAGTTGGCGCCGAGGAGGCCCATCGCGCGCTGGTAGTGCGGGGGGCCTTCGTTGCGTCGGGCGGGGGCGACGTAGGCGTGGGAGGTGCCCAGCTCGCCCAGGACCTCGCGCAGGAGGTCGGCGAACTCGTCGGGGGAGGCGACCCGTTCGACCAGGGGGCGGTACTGGTCGAGCACGGCCGGCCAGTCGATGCCGCCCATGTTCGGTTCCCAGAAGTACGCCTTGATGATGCGGCCCGCCTCCGCGTACGCCTGCCGCCACTCCGCGCCCGGGTCCACGTCGTGCAGGATGCGGCGCAGGTCCAGGTGGACGGTCGAGTCGTTGTCGCCGCGTTCCGCCGACGGTACGGCGCGCAGTTCGCCGTCCTCCATGACGACGAGCCGGCTGCCGTCGCCGCTGATCGCGAACCACTCCAGATCGTCGGCGAGTTCGGTCTTGCGGGCCTTCGCCAGGTCGAAGTGTTCGAGGGTGGGGCGGCCCGAGGTGTCGGCGGGGTTGGCGAAGGTCTCGCCCAGCGCGCCGGAGATCGGCCAGCGCAGCCAGACCAGTCCGCCGCCGCTGACCGCCGAGAGGGACGAGTACTTGGAGGCTGCGACGGGGAACGGGGTGACCCGGTTGGACAGGCCCTCGACCTCCACCGTCACCGTGCCGTCGCCCTCCGCCGCCTCGTCCGGGTCGAGACCGCCCGCCGCCGGGCGCCCGTCGGGGGAGAGGGCGAAGGGGGAGGGCGTGGCCGAGGACAGCGGCACGAGGTAGGGGCGGCAGCCCAGGGGGAAGGAGAGGTCTCCGGTGTGGACGTCGTACACCGGGTCGAAGCCGCGCCAGGAGAGGAAGGCGAGGTAGCGGCCGTCGCTCGTGAAGGCCGGGTTCTCGTCCTCGAAGCGGCCGTTGGTGACGTCGATGACGAGGGGGTGGGCCGGGTCGTTGATGCGGGCCATCTTGATCTGGCGCAGGGAGCGGCCGATGCCGGGGTGGGACCAGGTCAGCCAGGCCCCGTCCGGGGAGAAGGCGAGGTCGCGGACGGGGCCGTTGATGGAGCGGATGAGCTCGGTCAGGTTCTCCTCGCCCTCCGTCACGGTGAGCAGGAGGAGGCGGCCGTCGTGGGAGGCGACGGCGACCCGGCCGCCCTCGGGGTCCGACAACAGTTCGTGTACGCGGCCCAGTTGGCCGGAGGCGAGCCGGCGGGGTGCCCGTGCGCCCGCCGCTCTCGGCAGGTAGGCGATCTCGACGGCGTCCTCGCCCTCCGCGTCCGTCACGAAGGCGACCTGCCCGCTGGAGCCCAGCATCTCGGGCAGTCGTACCCGTACCCCCGGAGTGTCGGCGATCGTGCGGGCCGGGCCGTCGCGGTGGGTCAGCCAGTAGAGGCTGCCGCGCACCGAGACGGCGCTCGCGCGGCCCGTCGTGTCGACCGCGAGTCCGCCGACCTGGCTGGCCGCCGGGACCTGGTAGCCGCGCCGGCCGGTGCGCGGGCCGCCGAGGCGCACGTCCAGCTTGCGCGGGACCCCGGTGGGCGAGAAGTCGTCGACCAGCCACAGGTCGCCCGCGCACTGGTACACCACCCGCGACCCGTCCGAGGACGCGTGCCGGGCGTAGAAGGCGTCGTGGTCGGTGTGGCGGCGCAGGTCGGAGCCGTCGACCGCGCAGGAGTAGAGGTTGCCGATGCCCTCGTGGTCGGAGAGGAAGGCGATCCGGTCGTCGCCCACGAACATCGGGCAGTCCAGGTGCCCGTTCAGGTCGGGGAGCAGCCGTTCGCCGTGCAGCCACAGGCGGCCCGTCGCGCCGCCCCGGTAGCGCTTCCAGGCGGCCGGTTCGTGCGGCGGCTTTCCGGTCAGGAGGAGCGTGCGGCGCTCGCCCTCGCAGCCGGGGAGCGAGTCCGAGACGGCGATGTCGGAGACCGGGCCCCACGGCAGCCTGCCGCCCGGGCTGCCGTCGGTGGGCAGCGAGTACGCCCACGAGAAGTACGAGAAGGGCTGGTTGTGGGAGGACACGGCGAGGACGTGCCCCTCCGGGGTCCAGCCGCAGACCCGGGCGTCGACCGCGCCCCAGTGCGACAGCCGCCGGGAAGGACCGCCGTCGACCGGGGCGAGGTGCACCTCGGGGTCGAGGCTGCGCCACGTCGTGTACGCGAGGTGGCTGCCGTCCGGCGAGAAGCGCGGGTGTCCGACCCGGGTCCGGTCCACCGTGAGCCGCCAGGCCCGCCCCGGGGCCTGTCCGGCCGGGGCGATCGGCGCCACCCACAGATCGTCCTCCGCGACGAAGGCGAGGGTGTCGCCGTGCAGGTGCGGGAAGCGGAGGTAGCCGGGGGCATCGTTGTTCGTGGGCACTCGCATGCCCTCATGCTTTCCGCGCCAGGGGGGCCCGGCAACTCGTACGGTCCGATCTCTTTATGCGTACGTGCGTCGCAGGAAGCGGACCAGGGGTGCGCAGTCGAGCTGGAGCAGCACCACGCCGCGTGCGGCGTGCAGCTCCAGCACCGCCTGCACCCGCCCGCACGGCCAGATGCGTACGTCGCCCTGTTCGGCGGGTGCCCGCAGCCCCGCTTCCAGCAGGGCGCGGGGGAAGGTCCACACCCGGCGGTCCGGGCTCGGGCCCGGCGCGGGGAGCACGACGCTCACCGCCCGTGCGTCGCGGGCGGGGTCGTGGCGCAGGGTCACCGGGAGGCAGAGCGGGGCCGGTGCGTCGGTGATCAGGCCCGCGCGCAGTTCCATCTCCAGGGCGGGCGGGCCCCCGGAAGCGGCGTCGGCGGCGCTCTGCGGGCTCTCCACGGTGCGGGACATCGGCCCGCCTCCTCACCTCGGACGTACGCAACACTCACATTCGCAGCATTTGCCATCTAATGTCCCATATTTTGCTGCGGCTCTGACGTGGGTAGTTGTCCGGCGTGAGTTTTTGCAACTGAGTGGCAGGGAGCTCCGCCATGCATGTGCCCGACGGATTCATCAACGCCCCCGTGTCCCTGGCGGCCGGAGTGGTGGCCGCCGCCGCCGTCGGCGTCAGCCTCCGCGGGGCCCGGCGCGAGCTGGCGGACGAGCGGGCGGCGCCGCTCGCGGGCCTGGTCGCCGCGTTCGTCTTCGCGGTGCAGATGCTGAACTTCCCGGTCGGCGCCGGGACCAGCGGACACCTCCTGGGCGGCGCGCTCGCCGCGATACTCGTCGGCCCGTACACGGGGGTGCTCTGCATATCCGTCGTCCTGCTCATGCAGGGCGTCCTGTTCGCCGACGGCGGCCTGACCGCGCTCGGCGTGAACATCACGGTGATGGGCGTCGTCACCGTCCTCGTCTCGTACGGGATCTTCCGCGGCCTCGTGAAGGTGCTGCCGCGCGGGCGGCGCCGCTCGTTGACGGTGTCCGCCTTCGTCGCGGCGCTCGTCTCGGTCCCCGCTGCCGCCGCCTTCTTCACCCTGATCTATGCGATCGGCGGCACCACGGACGTCTCCGTCGGCAAGGTGCTGACCGCGATGGTCGGCGTGCACGTGCTGATCGGCATCGGCGAGGCGGCGATCACCGCGCTCACGGTCGGTGCCGTGCTCGCGGTGCGGCCCGACCTGGTGCACGGGGCGCGCGGGCTCGCGGCGCCGCTGAAGCTGCGGGTGGGCGGGGAGCTGGTGGACGCGCCGGCCCCTCCGCGGGACAGCGCGGCCGTCCCGGTCGCCGCACGCTCCTCCCGGAAGGTCTGGGGCGTGGGGCTGCTGTCCGCGCTCGTCCTCGCCGGTGTCGTGTCGTTCTACGCGTCGGCGAGCCCCGACGGACTGGAGAAGGTCGCCGCCGACCAGGGCATCGACAAGAACGTGCGCGAGCACGCCGCCGCGGACTCCCCGCTCGCCGACTACGGCGTCAAGGACATCGGCAACGCGCGCCTCTCCGGAGGCCTCGCCGGAGTCATCGGCGTCGGCGTGACCGTCGCGGTCGGCAGCGGCATCTTCTGGGTGGTCCGCAGGCGGCGCGACGAGGGCGCGTCGGACTCCTCGGGCTCCTCGGACAGGGCTGTGGTCTGACATGGGCGCCGGTCACGCCCACGCGCTCTACCGGCACGGCCACAGCCCCGTGCACGCCCTGCCGCCGCACTGCAAGCTCGCCGCCGTCCTCGCCTTCGTGGTCGTCGTCGTGTCGACGCCCCGGGAGGCGGTGTGGGCGTTCGCCGCGTACGCGGGGCTGCTCGCGGGCGTCGCGTACGCCGCGCGCGTCCCGGCGCGGCACCTGCTGGGCCGGATGCTCGTCGAGGTGCCGTTCGTGGCGTTCGCCGTCCTGATGCCGTTCGTGGCGGAGGGGGAGCGGGTGGAGGTCGCGGGGCTCTCGCTGAGCGTGTCCGGGCTGTGGGGGGCGTTCAACGTCCTGGCGAAGGGGACGCTGGGCGTCGCGGCCTCCGTACTGCTCGCCTCGACGACGGAGTTGCGCGAACTCCTGCACGGGATGGCGAAGTTGAGGCTGCCACCGTTGCTCGTGCAGATCGCGACGTTCATGATCCGGTACGGGGACGTGATCGCCGGCGAGCTGCGCCGGATGTCGATCGCGCGGCGCTCGCGCGGGTTCGAGGCGCGGGGCGTACGGCACTGGGGCGTACTGGCGAAAACGGCGGGGGCTCTCTTCATCCGCTCGTACGAGAGGGGCGAGCGGGTGCATCTGGCGATGATGAGCCGGGGGTACACGGGAGTGATGCCGGTGATCGACGAGGTGCGTGCGTCGCGGGAGCAGTGGGTGGTGGCGGGGGCGTTGCCGGGGGCGGCGCTGACGGTGTGTCTGACGGGATGGGTGTTGCTGTGAGTGCTGCTGCGTCGCTTGAGGTGAAGGGGCTCGCGTATGCCTATCCGGACGGGCACCAGGCGCTGTTCGGGGTGGACCTGAGGATCGGGAAGGGAGAGCGGGTCGCGCTTCTCGGGCCGAACGGGGCCGGGAAGACGACTCTCGTCCTGCACCTGAACGGGATCCTCACGGCGGGGGCCGGGTCGGTGGAGGTGGCGGGGCTGCCGGTCGCCAGGCGGAACCTGGCGGAGATCCGGCGCCGGGTCGGGATCGTGTTCCAGGACCCGGACGACCAGCTCTTCATGCCGACGGTCCGGGAGGACGTCGCTTTCGGTCCCGCGGCGGGCGGGATGCGGGGGGCGGAGCTGGAGGCGTGCGTACGGGGGGCGTTGGAGCAGGTCGGGATGGGGGAGTTCGCGGACCGGGCACCGCACCATCTGTCCTTCGGGCAGCGGAGGAGGGTGGCGGTGGCGACGGTGCTGGCGATGCGGCCGGAGATCCTGGTGCTGGACGAACCGTCGTCGAACCTCGACCCGGCGTCGCGGCGCGAACTCGCGGACATCCTGCGGGGGCTGGACGTGACGGTGCTGATGGTCACGCACGACCTGCCCTACGCGTTGGAGCTGTGCGGGCGGGCGGTGGTGCTGAGTGAGGGGTGTGTGGTGGGGGACGGGCGGACGCGGGACATCCTGTTGGACGAGGGGTTGATGCGGGCGCATCGGCTGGAGCTGCCGTTCGGCTTCGATCCGGGCTCGGTCCGGGTGGGCTGAGGCGCCCGGCCCCGCGCGACCGCACGCCCTCGCCGTTGCACACCGTGCGGGTGCGTCGTGGCTGGTCGCGCAGTTCCCCGCGCCCCTAAAAGCCTGCCCCGCTCCCGGGGCATTCAGGTGGTCCCGGCACCATGGGGTGGGGAGAACGCCGATCGAGTGGAAGTGGTGTGCGCGTGGACGTCCAAGGCACGGTGGCGGCCGGGTTCGAGCCGGTCAGGGACGCCTTCGTACGGAACTTCCGGCAGCGCGGCGAGCGTGGTGCCGCCGTCGCCGTCTACCGGCACGGGCACAAGGTCGTCGATCTCTGGGGCGGCACCCGTGACGTCGACGGCACCGTGCCGTGGGCCCTCGACACCGCCCAGGTCGTGCGGTCCGCCGGGAAGGGGATAGCCGCCGCCGTGCCGCTGCTGCTGCACCAGCGCGGGCAGATCGACCTCGACGCACCGGTGGGGACCTACTGGCCGGAGTTCAAGGCGGCGGGCAAGGGGCGGGTGCTGGTGCGGCATCTGCTGTCGCACCGGGCCGGAGTTCCGGCGCTCGACCGGCCGTTGACGCCCGTCGAGGCGTGTGACGGTGAGTCGGGGGCGCGGGCCGTCGCCGCCCAGGAGCCCGAGTGGGAGCCGGGGAAGGACCACGGCTATCACGCGCAGACGTACAGCTTCCTCACGGCGGAACTGGTGCGCCGGGTGACCGGGCGGACCATCGGGCGGTGGGTCGCCGAGGAGATCGCGCGGCCCTTGGGCCTCGACTTCTGGATCGGGCTGCCGAAGGAGGAGGCGCACCGGGTGGGGCGGATCGCACCGATCGACGAACCCCCGTCGGAGGGCGGGCTGAAGCTCAGGCCCAAGCGGGCCGTGAGCGAGGCGTACGCGGACCCGGCGTCGCTCACCCGCCGTGCCTTCGGCGCCATCGATCCGCTGCCCGACGAGAACGACCCCGCCTACCGGGCCGCCGAGCTGCCCGCGTCCGGTGCCATCTCCACCGCCCGGGCGCTCGCCCGCTGCTATGCCGCGATGATCGGCCAGGTCGACGACGGGGCACGGCTGTTCGCGCCTGCCACGCTCACCCTGGCCCGTACCGAGGAGTCCTCGGGGCCCGACCGGGTCCTGGTCGTCAACACCCGTTTCGGTCTGGGCTTCATGCTGCACGGGTCGGCTTCGCCGCTGCTCGGGCCGGGGTCCTTCGGGCACCCGGGGCGGGGCGGGTCGCTCGGGTTCGCCGACCCGGAGTCCGGTGTCGCGCTGGGGTACGTGACCAACGGCCTGCGCAAGGGCGTCACCGCCGACCCGCGCGCACTCGCCCTCGTCGCGGGCGTACGGGCGGCCTTGGCGTAGGGGGGCAAAAATAATGTCTCACTTACACCTGTAAGTGAGACATTATTCGTGAGGGGGTACGGCGGGGCCGGAGATCAGAGCTTGAAGCCGTAGTCCATGATCTTCTTCGCGTCGGAGGTCCGGTTGGCCTCGTTCGACGAGGCCAGGACGGCGCCGACCACCGTGCGCTTGCCGCGGGTCGCGGCGAACACCAGGCAGTACTTGGCCTGCGGGCCCGAGCCCGTCTTCACGCCGATGGCACCCGAGTAGCTGCCGAGCAGCCTGTTGGTGTTGGTCCACTTCATGTCGCGGTAGCCACCCTTCTTGGTGGTGACCCGCTGTGTGATCGACTTCGTCTTCACGACCGCGCGGAAGTGGTTGTTCTTGATCGCCTGCGCGGCCAGCTTCGAAAGGTCGCGCGGCGTCGAGTAGTTGGCGCCGTTGCCGATCCCGTCGAAGGAGTCGAACCTCGTGTTCTTCATCCCGAGGGTCTTCGCCGTCGCGTTCATCTTCCCGACGAACGACTTCACGCGCGCGTCCCGCGTCTTGCCCGTACCGAACTTGTCGGCCAGTGCGTATGCGGCGTCGCAGCCGGACGGCAGCATCAGCCCGTACAGCAGCGCCCGCACCGGCACCTTGTCGCCGACGATCAGCCGCGCCGACGAAGCGCCCCTGCGCACGATGTAGTCGCTGTACGCCTTGTTGATCGTGACCTTGGTGTCCAGGTTCAGCCCCTTGGTGCGGAGCACCACCAGAGCCGTCATGATCTTGGTCGTCGAACCGGTGGAGAGCCGGGTGTCACCGGCCTTGCCGTAGTACGTACGCCCCGACGCCCCGTCCAGCAGGAAGCCGCCCTTGGCGACGATCGACGGCACCTTGGGCTTGGCGGCGGGCGCGGCCTGCACGGCGGGCGCGACGACCGCTCCGGCGGCGAGCAGGGATCCGGCCGCGACGAGAGTCGCTGCGGTGCGACAGGTCGCCTTAAGTCCAGTTTTCAACGTGGATGCTCCAAATGCCATGAAAAGGGGGCCACATGAGGGGGCCGCCTGCTCATGTGACACCTGTGAAGGAGGAATGGATGCGCTGCGGACACAGTCTTTACCCATTCGCTACCTCGGCCGCCTACGGGGCCGCTTGTGGGGCCACTTACGGGCGGGCGTCGAACCGGTGCCGGAGCTTGCCGTCCGACCCGTACACATCGAGGAAGTAGCCCTGGGGGGCCTCGAAATCCTCGTGCTTCTTCAGATGGCCCAGCAGCGAGGCCCGGAGCTCGTCGAAGCGGGCCGCGTCGCTCTTCGTGCCCGTCGACCACACGATCACCCGAGGCAGCTTCTCCGCGACCGCCTCGCTGTCCACCCCCTGCACGGCCTTGTCGCCGCCGTTCTTCCGGAACCGCTCGGCGCGCTGGGCAGCCTTCAGCGGTACGGGGCCGATGGTCGTGGTGTCCGCGTAGTACGGCGGCGCGGAGTGCCGCTCGGGCCCCGGCGCTCCGGGCCCCGCCGGCTCGCCCCGCGAGGTGCAGCCGCCGGTCAGCAGGACGGCGGCGAGGAGCAGGGCGAGCAGCGGGACGTTTCCGCGACCGCGCGGCATGGTGAGGTTCACGGTCCGGAGAGTAGCGGCGGTACGGGGCGCCTGTGCCGGGATCGGCGTGCAGGTCGCCCCTTCGGGTGGAGCCGGCGGGCCTGGACCTAGGATCCCGATCATGCCCACCTCACTGAGCGACACCGCCCGCAAGCTCCTCGACGGCCGCAGCCCCGCGATCCTCGCCACGCTCAACCCCGACGGCAGCCCGCAGACTTCCCCCGTCTGGGTGGCCCGCGACGGCGACGACCTGCTCATCTCCTCACAGGCCGGCCGCCGCAAGGTGACGAACGTGATCCGTGACCCGCGCGTCAGCCTGACCATGTACGACCTGGCGGACACCGACAGCTACGTCGAGGTACGCGGCCTGGCCACGGTCACCGAGGACGAGGGCCGCCGGGTCGCCGTCGCCCTGGCCGAGAAGTACGAAGGCCCGGGCGCGGGCGAGGAGTACCTCCAACTGCCGGTCGAGCAGGTGCGGGTGACGATCCGCGTCGCGGTCGGCCGGGTGCTGGGGAGTGCCGCGCACTGAGGGGCGGGGCGCGGCAACCGGAGGGCGACACCCGCCTGTTCAGGAGCCGCCGACGAGAATGAGGCTGTTGCCGTCCGGGTCACGCACGGTGAACATCGGCGGCGCCGCGGGCCCCATCCGCAGGACCTCCGCATCCGCGTCGACGCCGCGCGCGAGCAGGTCCGCGTGATCGGCGTCGGCGTCCTGGGTCGTCAGACGGATGCCGGCCGGGATCCCTTCGGGAACGAGCGCGATGGTCGTCGCCGCCCCGGGCGGCGCCACCTCGATCCAGCGCCCGTCGCCGAACGGGACGTCCCTGCGTACTTCGAAACCGAGCTCGCCGACGTAGAACTCGATCGCCTTCTGCTGGTCGGCGACGTGAATCCCGACCGTGGCCACCTGCGTGATGCGCGTGGTCCTGCTCATTGTGTGCCTCCGCTCCTCGATGTTCACCAGTAAGACCGGGGCGGGCGCGGAAACTCATCGCCGGGAGAGTTCCTTGCGTCTACTTGAGGGAGTCGATGAAGGAGGTCCATGCGGTGGTCGGGAAGAGGATGGCGGGGCCGGTGGGGTTCTTGCTGTCGCGGACGGGGAGGTGGGAGGGGCAGGCGGAGTCGTTCACTTCGAGGCAGTCGCCGCTTGAGCCGCCGCTGTACGAGGACTTGCGCCAGGAGTCGCTGACTTCGAGGCAGTCGCCGCTGTTGCCGCCGCTGTAGGAGGACTTGCGCCAGTCGGTGAGGAGCGAGGCGTCAGGGATGGTCTGCTTGGAGCGCTTCATGTTCGTAATCCTCCGCGACAGACCTGAGCATGGCCAGGGACTTCCGGTGCGACAGGGCGTCGCCCAGAGCATGATCGTAGGCCAGCTGGATTTCCTGTACCACGGACGGAAGTTCCCATACGCGTCCCGACTTGAGACCTTCTGTGTAGGCGATGGGCGGGAGTTCGTCGAACCACATGAGCTTGACCTCGCCTTCCACCAGGGAGTGGAAGCCCACGGAGAAGGGGATTACGTGGACGCGGATGCGGCGGCTGTCGCCCAGGTCCGCGATGTGACGGAGCTGGCGGCACATGACGGCGGGCCCACCGATCGGGCGGCGCAGTACGGCCTCGTCCAGCATCGCCCAGAACAGCGGTGAGTCGAAGTTGTCGAAGATGCGTGCACGATTGAGCCGTGTGACGAGGAGTTTGTCACGCTCCTCGTTCCTCTTCGGCGACGCACCCGAGTTGAGCACCTCGCGCGCGTACTCCTCCGTCTGGAGCAGCCCCGGCACCAGCTTCGGCGCGTACTCGCGGATGACAGTCGCCTGCTCCTCGAACTCCAGCGCTTCCTTGAAGTGCTCCGCCACCGTCCTGCCGTCCAGTGTCGGCAGGAACTCCTCGAAGAAGTGGCCCCCGCCCAGCGCCTGATCCAGTCTGCGTGCGTCCGCCACGCTCGGCCTGCGGCGCCCGGCCTCCATGTGGGCGATGTGCGTGCGCGAGATGATGGTGAGCTCGCTCAACTCCTCCTGGGTGAGCCCCAGTTCCTCGCGGCGGCGTTTCAGCTCCTCGCCGTACTTCTTCCGGGAGATCGGGTTGTCCTCGATGGCCACGCTGCTCAACTCCCTCGTGTCATTTGCGTTGTCACGCGCAAACCCCTACCGAGGGTAGCGAGGGCGACTCCACTGTGTGAGGTGTTCGGCACGCACAGCGAGAGGAAGCGAAATGGAAGTCCTGTACGAAGAGGGCGAGTTCGTGGCCCACACCGAGACGGACGTGTACGGCCCCGGCAAGGTGATCGGCATCGAAGGTGCCTGGCGACGGGTCCGGTTCACCCGGTTCGTGGCGAGCGTCGACGCACGCAATTTGCGGACGGCAAACGCGGACGAGCGTGCCGAGATCACCGAGTGGCTCGACGCCCGCCGACGCCAGTACGGGGGTACGTGGTGAAGCCCGATCCCGGACCCGATCCCGGACCCCATTCCGGGCCCGCCCCCGAACCGCTGCCCACCGGCACCTTCCTCACCCTCCGCGTCTCGCGTGACAGCGGCCGCACCTGGGGCCCCCGTACGACCTACGCACCCGACCGGAAGTCCGCCCCGCTCGAAGCGGGCAGCCGCTTCCCGCTGTGCGAGTGCCGCCGGTGCGTCCGGGACACCCGTCAGGGGTGAGACACCCCGGGGGGTGCGCGGTGTGCGAGCTGAAGTAGCTTGGTGAGCAGCCGAGTTGGGCGCAGACCGGAGGACTGACATGACGCTTCCGCCAGGACAACGTGCCGTCGACGGATTTCCGCGGTTCGGCAAGGATCTGAAGAACCCGCCGCCGCCCGTTCCCGCCGACCCGGTGATCAAACTGGGCGGCGCCCTCGCGGAGGACGTCACGCTGTCCGTGGCGGAGCTGGCGAAGCTGCCTCGGCGGGAGGTGCGGGCCGACTTCCACTGTGTGGCCGGGTGGTCGGCGACCGGCCTCGTGTGGGAGGGCGTCGCGTTCAAGGACTTCTACCGCGTCCTGGTGGAGCCGGTCCTGCGGCCGGGGGCGGCGGTGAGCCACCTCGTGTTCGTGGGGTCGGACGGGGTGCGGGCGATGGTGCTGCTGGAGGACGCGCTCGGCGAGGACGTGCTCATCGCCGAGCGGCTCGGCGGGGAGCCGCTCACCGGGGCGCACGGGGCTCCGGTGAGGCTGGTCAGCCCCTGGCAGTACGGGTACGTCAACATCAAGCATCTCTGCCGGATCGAGCTCCACACCTCCGCGCCCCCGGTCACCGACCGGTGGTCGCCCCTCGCGGCGCACTCGCGGGCCCGGGTCTGGAAGGAAGAACGGCACCGCCGACTGCCCGGCCGGGTGGTGCGACCGCTGTACCGCGGGGTGGTCGTGGTGATCAGGATGCTCGGCGCGAGGGGCGGCAAGAGCGTGGGCGTGTGACGCCGTGAGGGGCGTGCGGCGGGGCGTGCGGCGGTGCGCCCGGACCCCTGCGCCTCTCGCCCGGACCTCTGCCCCTCTCGACTCTCGACCGGGCCCGTGATCCGCTCAACCCGTGTGCAGCATCAGGCCGATGCCCACCACCATCAGGCCCGCGGCGGCGATGCGCGGACCCCCGAAGCGCTCCTTCAGGAAGATCGCGCCGATCGCCGCGCCCACGATGATGCTCGACTCGCGCAGGGCGGCGATGGGCGCGAGGGGCGCGCGGGTCTGGGCCCACAGGACGAGGCCGTACGCGACGACGGAGAGGGCCGCGCCGATGGAGCCGCGTACCGCGAACGGTCGTATCTGTGCGAGGAGTTGGGACCTGCGCCGGTACAGCGCGTACGCCGGGATGGCGATGCCCTCC
The DNA here is from genome assembly GCF_053610825.1 of Streptomyces sp. NPDC054863. Taxonomy (NCBI): domain Bacteria; kingdom Bacillati; phylum Actinomycetota; class Actinomycetes; order Kitasatosporales; family Streptomycetaceae; genus Streptomyces; species Streptomyces sp. NPDC054863. The sequence continues at coordinate 69,255 of NZ_JBSGZD010000007.1, forward strand.
AGGACCATCAGCCACGCGATGTAACCGAGTGGGGTACCGGACGCGCGGACGCCGAGACCGTCGACGGTCGTGTAGAGCGCGATGGCGAGACCGGTCGCGAGTGCCGCCCCGATCGCCGCCCACCGGGGCTTCTTCCCGGAGCCCCTGATGCCCCACAGGGCCACGCCGACCAGGCCCGTACAGGCGACCGCCACACCCGCCAACTGCCAGCCCGTCGGGATCTCGTCGGCGAAGAGCGCCGCGAGCACGGTCACGGCGAGCGGGGCGGAGCCACGGGCGATCGGATACATCTGGCCGAAGTCGCCGAGCGTGAACGACCGCATGAGCAGCATCATGTACGCGACGTGGAGGGCGGCCGAGAGGACCAGGTACGGCCACGCCTCCGCCGCCGGGAACGGTACGAAGAGCGCGCCCACCAGGCCGATGAGGAGTCCGCCGCCCGAGATCAGGGTGAAGGAGACCAGCTGGTCCTTGATGTGGTGGGCGATCGCGTTCCAGGACGCGTGCGTGAAGGCGGCGACGAGGACGGCGGCCATGACGAGCGGGGTCACACAGAACCACCCGTGGTGCCCTCGCGCACATCGGCGAGCGTGGCGCCCGCGTGCCCGATGAGCGCGTCCGGGGCCATCGGGAAGACCGTGTGCGGGGTGCCGGCGGCGGCCCAGACGACCGGGTGGGTGAGCAGGCCCCGGTCGGCGAGCACCCGGGTCCTGGTGACGTGGCCGAAGGGCGGCACGCCGCCGATCGCGTAACCGGTGGTCTTCCGTACGAGATCCGCGTCGGCCCGCCTGACCTGCTGCGCGCCCAGCACCTGGCGCACCCGCTCGACGTCGACGCGCGAGGAGCCGTCCATGAGGACCAGGACCGGCGCGTTGGACTGCTTCTCGTAGACCGCCTCGAAGATCAGCGACTTCACGATCTCGCTGACGTCGCAGCCGAGCGCGGCGGCGGCCTCGGCGGCGGTGCGGGTGGCGTCCGGGAAGCGGCGTACGTCCGCTGCGAGGGCCGTCAGCCCCATCTCGCGCAGGGCCCCGGCGAACAGCGGGTGGACAGCAGTGGGTTCGGATGTGCTCATGGCCCGCACGCTACTGGTAGCTGTACGGGCCATGCGAGCGTGTTCCGACGGCTGAGTTCTCAGGAAGCCGGTGCCTCAGCGCGCGTTGAGGACTTCCGCGACGATCGGTCCGGCGGAGTCGCCCCCGTGCCCGCCCGCCGGGACGGTCGCCGCTGCGGCGAGGTCGCCCGCGTATCCGGTGAACCAGCTGTCGGATTTCGCCTGACCGCCCATCTCGGCGGAACCGGTCTTGCCGCCCTTGGGGCCGCTGACCGACGACATGGCCTTGCTTGCCGTGCCGTCGGTGGCGGTGCGGGAGAGCAGGGCCCGCATGTTCGCGGCGACCGCGGGGGAGAGCGAGCGGCCCGTGGTCGCGAACTCGCGGTCGTCGAGGCTCTTGGCCACCAGGTAGGGCTGGCGGAAGCTGCCCGTGGTGGCGGTGGCGATGATCGACGCCATGTTCAGCGGGTTCATCTGGACCTGGCCCTGACCGATGTACTGGGCGGCTGCCTCGCCGCCGGTGCCCTCGGGGATCTTGCCGTCGAAGGTGCCGATGCCCGTCTTCCAGTTCAGATCGACGCCGAAGACGTCACGGGCGAACTTCGGCAGTGCGGCGTCGTCGCCGACGTCGTCGATCAGCTTGATGAAGGCGGTGTTGCAGGACTGGGCGAAGCTGAGCGAGAAGGGCACCATGCCCAGCTCGAAGTTCTTCAGGTTGTGGAAGGTGCGGCCCTGGTAGAGGGCTTCCTTCGGGCACTCGGTCGGCTTGTTGGGGCTGACCAGGCCCTTCTCCATCAGCATCGCCGCCGTGACGATCTTGAGGGTGGAGCCGGGGGCGGTGACGCCGCCGATGGCCTGATTGCCGCTGCCGTTGGCGATGGCCCGGATCGCGCCGGTGGTGCGGTTGAGCGCGACGACCGATCCGCCCCGCTGCTTCACCGCCTTCTCGGCAGCCGCCTGCACCCCCGCGTCGATGGTCGTCTCCAGCTTCCCCGGGACACCCTTCGCGAGAGTGAGGAGCGTGCGGGCGGGGGCCTTCGTGCCCTCGGCCGGCTCGATGTAGAGCTCCACGCCCGGCTTGCCGTCCGCCTTCTCGCCGTACTTCTCGCGGAGCTGGTTCAGGACAGGGCCGAGCGAGGGGTACTTCTCCTTCGTCAGCTCCTTGCCGTTGCGGTCGACGGCCTTGATGGGCGGCGCGGTCGCCGTGCCCGTCCTGAGCTTCTCGCCGCGCTTGAGGTCCGGGTGGACGACCGCCGGCTGCCAGTCGACGAGGGCGTTGCCGCTGTTCTTGCCCCGTACGACCGTGAGGGACGAGGCGTAACTGATCGGCTTCTGCTGTCCGTCGGACGCGACCTTGCCGGTGAGCGTGAACGGCACCTTCGTGCCCTGCGCCGCCCCCGGGACGATCTTCAGGCCCGATATGTGGGCCTCCTCGAAGTACGTGGCGAAGACTTCGGAGGCGACGGCGGCGTTGTTGGTGAGCTGGGCGGCATCATTGGTGTTGGCCTGGGACCAGGCGGCGAAGAACGCCTTCGAGGTCGTGGCGACCTCGTCCGCGGCGGGCGGCCCCGTCTTCACGGACCTCGTCCCGTCCCCGCTGCCGGCCCCGCCCTTGCCCGATGCGTCGGAGGCGGAGCTGCCGCCGCCGGTCATACCGGTGTAGAGGTTGTAGCCCCCGACCCCCACGCCACCTGCGACGATGACGAACGCGCCGCCCACCATGGCGAACTTGACCCCACTGCGCATGCCGCAGTCCCCTCCCCAGGAGCTCCCCGGCATCGGTGCCGGGGAGTTATCGGGGAGTGACTCTACGGGGTGGTGGTGACAGGAGCGACCGGCGTTATGCGACTGGTACGTGCAGTGGGCACGTACGAGAGGCGGAGCCCTACAGCTTCCGTCCGCAGTGCGGCCAGGGGCTCGCCCCCCGCTGCACGTACAACTTCTTCGCCCGGAAGGTCTGTTCCGACGCCGGAGCCTCGTGGGCGGCGCCCGAGCCGCCCAGCGACTGCCAGGTCTGCCGGTCGAACTGATACAGGCCGCCGTACGTCCCGGACGGGTCCGTCGCGTTCGCCCGGCCGCCGGACTCGCACTGGGCCAGACCGTCCCAGTTCAGGCCGTCCGCCCCGGCCACCGCCGTCGGCATCGGCTTCGTGCCGACCTTGACCACCCGGTCCACCGGCTCCCGGGCGATCTCCTCCGAGAACCTCTTCGGTTTCTGCTTCACGCCGTTGACGGTCCGCAGGACGTACGTGACCCTCCGCGAGCCCTGTTCTCCGGCCTGGACGACCTCCTCCGTGCCCTTGAAGACCGACGGGTCCTCCTTGCGGATCACCTTGAAGGGGATCGGCTCCTCCCTGACCTCCCGCGACCCCGTGATCCGCATGATCGTCACCGTCTGGCCGTCGCGCGGGAAGCTGTCCAGCGGTACGGAGGTGGTGTCCTGGTTGCCGAGGGAGAGGCCGGCCTCCTGGACCGCCTCCTCCACCGTCGCCGCGTTCGTCCGGATGGTGCGCTCGCGGCCGTCGGCCATCAGGGTCAGCGTGCGTTCCGTGCGTACGTCCAGGGAGAGGCCCTTGCGCGAGATCGCCGAGGAGCGGGACGCCGACAGGTACGCACCCTCCGCCCGCACCCCGAACTGGCGCAGCGCGCCCTCGACGGTCTGCGCCGTGGTCCACACCTGGCGGCGCTGCCCGTCGAGGGTGAGCACCACCGGGCGGCCGTACCGGACGACGACCTCGTCGCCGCTGGCCAGCGTCTGGTCCCCGCCCGGCGCCACCAGGTCGTGCTCGCCGACGGTGACGCCCTCCTTCTCCAGGAGTTCGCCGACGTCGTCCGCGAAGGTGTGCAGGGTGCGGGGGGCGCCGTCGACGCTCAGCTCGATCGACTTGTCGTTGGCGATGAACGCGGAGGTGCCGCCCGCCAGGAACGCGACCACGAGGGCCTGCGGCACCAGCTTGCGGAACGTGTCCGGCTTGTGGTCGCCGCCGGACGGCGCCCCCGGGCCCGCGCCGCCCCTGCGGCGGCGGGCGGCGCGCCGGGTGTCGGGGCCCGCGCCCTCCCCGGCGGCCGTCGGATCCGAGGCCGGGTGCTGGCGGGGGAGGAAGGGGTCGCCCGGAGGGGGCGTGAGGTCGTAGAGGTCCGGCCCGGGGGCGGGGCCGGCGGCCGGGTCCCGGCCTGCCGCCGGGTCCGCCTCCGTGTCCGGCAGGGGGTAGGCGGTCGACACCCCGGCCCCGTGGCCGTGCGGGGCCGAGGGGTCCTGGCCGTAACTTCCGTACGAATACGACTCGTACGGCTCATAGGGGGCCTGCGCCCCGTAGGCGGGCTGGTAGGTGTCGTACGAAGGGGCCGGTGTCGGCACCTCGTACGGCGCTCCGCCCCCGAACGGGGTACCCGTCTCCTCGTACGCCCCCGCACCGCCGTACGGCTGCTGCGGGTCGTACGACGACCCGTACTGCGCGTCGTAGGACAGCGCACCACCCTGCGTATTGCTCACGTCGCTCCCGGTCGGCCCGACAGGCGGACCGGATCCCGGGCCGCCACGTACTGCGGGCCGGGACAATAGCGGAGCGATCGTCACTCTCCAAAGCGGCACGGCTACGCAGGGTTGCGCGACGAACCTGCGTGCGAGCGCCGAGCCGTGCCCAGCGGCCGTGACCGGTAGCCGCGCCTAGTAGGCGAAGGCGCGGGCCGTGTTCGCCGAGATCGCCGTCGCCATGGCGTCCTCGTCGAGGCCCTTCACCGCCGCCATCGCCCGCACCGTGAGCGGAATCAGATACGGGGCGTTGGGCCGTCCGCGGTACGGGGCGGGGGTGAGGAAGGGGGCGTCGGTCTCGACCAGCACCAGTTCGAGAGGGGCCACCGCGAGCGCGTCGCGCAGCGGCTGGGCGTTCTTGAAGGTGACCGTCCCGGCGAAGGACATGAAGTAGCCCTCGGCCGCGCACACCCGGGCCATCTCGGCGTCGCCCGAGTAGCAGTGGAAGACGGTCCGCTCGGGCGCGCCCTCCTCCTTCAGCACCCGCAGCACGTCGGCGTGCGCGTCGCGGTCGTGGATGACCAGCGCCTTGCCGTGCCGCTTGGCGATCTCGATGTGCGCGCGGAACGACCGCTCCTGCGCGGCCATGCCGTCGGGGCCCGTACGGAAGAAGTCGAGTCCGGTCTCGCCGACGCCGTGGACGTGCGGGAGGGCCGCCAGCCGGTCGATCTCGCCGAGGGCGTCGTCGAGGGCTCCGTCCCCGCCGCCGGGGCGCTCGCCCTGACGGGACCAGCCGTCAGGGTCGCCGAGGACGATCCGCGGGGCCTCGTTGGGGTGCAGGGCGACGGCCGCGTGGACGTTCTCGTACGAGGCGGCCGTCTCGGCCGCCCACCGGGAGCCCTTCACGTCGCAGCCCACCTGCACCAGGGTCGTGACCCCGACCGAGGCGGCCGTGGCGAGGGCCTGCTCGACGGTGGTGTCCTGCATGTCCAGGTGGGTGTGCGAGTCGGCCACCGGCACCCGGAGGGGTTCGGGTGCGGGCGGCGCGGCGTTCTTGTCGGGGCTCGGGCTCATGCGGCCGATCCTACGAAAGCCGCACGCCGAGCCCGGTGCCGGCTTACTTCCGGTGGAAGGGGTGCAGCAGGTCGGACAGGTGCCAGTGGTGCGGCTCACGCTGCTGCGGCACGTCGACGTCCGGCCCGGCGGCGGGGGGACCGGCCACCGGGGCCGTCGCCGCGATGCGCTGCTGGAGCTCCTGGATGGACGACACCTGACCCGAACGCATGATGCGGACGACGGTGCCGCCGCAATTGAGGCAGGAGGGGCGCGACAGCGGGGAGGGAACGCGCTGACCGTTCGCGCGGTACACGACGAAGGGGTGACCGGAGCCGTCGGTGTGGTGCTCTATCTCGTACGCCTGCTCCCAGCCGTGGCCGCACTTCATGCACGCGAAGGCGTACGCCTCCTGTGCCGTCGCCGTGCCCTGCGCCGTGGCCTGTGCGGTGGCCTGTGCCGTGCCCCGTGCGGTGATGCTGCCGGCTGCGCTCTGCGCGATCTCGCTCATGCCAGCTCCTTTCCACTCACCTTCCAGTGGACGCCTGATCCAGCCGAAATGCGACAGAACTGTCAAAACGTGGGGAGCATTTGACGAGCGCCCAGGAAAGTTGGCTCATGCACGGGATTCGCTTTGCTTTTCAAGACACTCCTTTACCTTCGGTGCCCCCTGCGGCCCCCGTCCGAGCCGCGTTCTTTGCCGCCACGACGGCATCGAACACCTCCCGCTTGGGCAGCCCCGCGTCGAGCGCGACGGCGGCGATGGCCTCCTTGCGGCGCTCGCCCGCCTCCTCGCGCACCTGCACCCTGCGCACCAGCTCGTCGGCGTCCAGCTCGGCGGGCCCGGCCTGTGGCGCGCCCTCGACGACGACCGTGATCTCGCCCCGAACGCCCTCGGCGGCCCACTCCGCGAGTGCCTTCAGCGGACCGCGCTTGACCTCCTCGTACGTCTTCGTCAGCTCGCGGCACACGGCGGCCCGCCGCGTCCCGCCGAACACCTCGGCCATCGCGGCCAGGGTGTCGTCGAGGCGGTGCGGGGCCTCGAAGTAGACGAGGGTGCGGCGTTCGTCGGCCGACTCGCGCAGCTTGCTCAGGCGCTCGCCCGCCTTGCGCGGCAGGAAGCCCTCGAAGCAGAACCGGTCCACGGGCAGCCCGGACAGCGCGAGCGCGGTGAGCACGGCGGACGGGCCCGGTACGGCCGTCACCTTGAGGTCCTTCTCGACGGCGGCGGCGACCAGCCGGTAACCGGGGTCGGAGACGGACGGCATTCCGGCGTCCGTCACCAGCAGCACCCGCGCCCCGCCCTCCAGCGCCTCGACCAGCTCGGGCGTGCGCGCGGTCTCGTTGCCCTCGAAGTACGACACGACACGCCCCGTGGTGTGCACCCCGAGCGCCTGCGTCAGCCGCCGCAGCCTGCGGGTGTCCTCGGCGGCGATCACGTCCGCCGTCTCCAGCTCCTTCGCCAGCCGGGGCGGGGCGTCGGAGACGTCCCCGATGGGCGTCCCGGCGAGGACGAGGACACCGCCGGTGGCAGGGGCAGGGGCAGATGCGGGTGCAGTCGATCCAGTCACACACCCCATCCTCCCAGGGTGGACGGCCGACGCGCACAGCCGCGTTGCCCGCGATGGCGCGGTGACGCGCACAGCCGCGTTACCTACGATGGCGCGGTGACGAGTACCGCGCCCCACGCCCAGCACGGACGGGCCCCCGAAGAGGAACCGCCCACCTGGCAGCGACGGCTGCGCAGATTCGGCTACGCGCCCCGCCGGACGGCGGGGCTGCGGGAACGCCTCGTGCCCCCGTACGTACGCCCGCCGGGCCCCCATCTGTGGTCCCTGCTCCGGATCTCCCCGGCCGGTGCCGACCGCCTGATGCGGCTCGCCCCCTGGGGCGGGCCGCTCCTCGTCACGCTCGTCGCGGGACTCATGCGGTTCTGGAACCTCGGCAAGCCCGACGCGGTGATATTCGACGAGACGTACTACGCGAAGGACGCGTGGGCGCTGGTCAACCAGGGCTACGAGGGCAGCTGGCCCAAGGACATCGACAAACGCATCCTGGCGGACCCGGGCGCCGTCCCGATCCCCACCGACCCCGGCTACGTCGTGCACCCGCCGGCCGGGAAGTGGCTCATCGGCTGGGGAGAGCAGCTCTTCGACTTCTCGCCGTTCGGCTGGCGCTTCACGGTGGCCGTGCTCGGCACGCTCTCGGTCCTGCTGCTGTGCCGCATCGGGCGGCGGATGTTCCGCTCCACCTTCCTCGGCTGCCTGGCCGGGCTGCTGCTCGCCGTGGACGGCCTGCACTTCGTGATGAGCAGGACGGCGCTGCTCGACCAGGTGCTGATGTTCTTCGTGCTGGCGGCCTTCGGGTGTCTGGTCGTCGACCGGGACCGGTCACGGCGCAGACTCGCCGACGGCCTGCCGGTGGACGGGGACGGGGTGCTGCGCCCGGACGCGAAGGTCGCGGAAGGGCTGCGGCTGGGGTGGCGGCCCTGGCGGCTGGCGGCCGGACTCTGCCTCGGGCTGGCCTTCGCCACCAAGTGGAGCGGCCTCTACACGCTGGTCGTTTTCGGCCTGCTGACCGTCTTCTGGGACGTGGCGGCCAGGCGCACGGCAGGGGCGAAGCGGCCGTACCTGGCGGTGCTGAAGCGCGACGTGCTGCCCGCCTTCGTGTCCACCGTCCCGGTCGCGATCGGCACGTACGTCGTCTCCTGGACCGGCTGGCTGCTCACCGACAAGGGGTACTTCCGCGACTGGGCGAAGGGCCGGGCCGGGCTCTCGCCCGACCACGTGGGGGGCATCTCGCTGCCCCGGTTCGACATGACGTGGGTGCCGGAGTGGCTGCGCAGCCTGTGGCACTACGAGAGCGAGGTCTACTCCTTCCACATCGGGCTGACCTCCGGGCACACGTACCAGTCGAACCCGTGGTCGTGGATCGTGCTGGGCCGGCCCGTCTCGTACTACTACGAGTCCCCGAAGCCGGGGCAGGGCGGCTGCCCGGTCACCGAGAAGGAGAAGTGCGCGAGCGAGGTGCTGGCGCTGGGCACGCCGCTGCTGTGGTGGGCGGCGGTGTTCGCGCTGCTGTACGTCCTGTGGCGCTGGTTCCTCCGCCGCGACTGGCGGGCGGGCGCGATCCTGGCGGGCGTGGTGGCGGGCTGGCTGCCCTGGTTCCTCTACCAGGAGCGGACGATCTTCTTCTTCTACGCGGTCGTCTTCGTGCCGTTCCTGTGTCTCGCGGTGGCGATGATGATCGGGGCGATCCTCGGCCCACCGGGCTCGGACGAGAGGCGCCGGGCGGTGGGGGCGATCGGGGCGGGAGTGCTGGTGCTGCTGATCGTCTGGAACTTCATCTACTTCTGGCCGATCTACACGGGGACGACGATGCCGATCTCGGAGTGGCGGCACCGGATGTGGCTGGACACGTGGATCTGACTTCAGCCCGTCCGGCGTGTGAGGACGCGCGGCGCAGCCGTGCACCGGGCGCAGCCCGGGACGCCCGCCCCCACCGGCCGTGAACCGCTGCCCGGCCCCGCCCCTTACGCTGGGGCGGTGAGTACCACTGAACCCTCCGCCACCTCCGACTCCCTCCTCGGCCCCGCCGACATCCGGGAGCTGGCCGCCGTCCTCGGCGTACGCCCCACCAAGCAGCGCGGCCAGAACTTCGTCATCGACGCCAACACCGTCCGCCGCATCGTGCGCACGGCCGGGGTGCGCCCGGACGACGTCGTGGTGGAGGTCGGTCCCGGCCTCGGTTCGCTGACGCTCGCGCTGCTCGACACCGCGGACCGGGTCGTCGCCGTCGAGATCGACGACGTGCTCGCGGGGGCCCTGCCGGCCACCATCCGGGCCAGGATGCCGCTCAAGGCCGACCGCTTCGACCTCGTCCACTCGGACGCCATGCTGGTCGAGGAGCTCCCGGCGGCCCCGACCGCCCTGGTCGCCAACCTTCCGTACAACGTCGCCGTCCCCGTGCTCCTGCACATGCTGGAGCACTTCCCGACCATCGAGCGCACCCTCGTCATGGTCCAGGCGGAGGTCGCCGACCGGCTCGCCGCGAAGCCGGGCAACAAGGTGTACGGAGTGCCTTCGGTGAAGGCCAACTGGTACGCGGACGTGAAGCGGGCCGGTTCCATCGGCCGCAACGTCTTCTGGCCCGCGCCGAACGTCGACTCGGGGCTCGTGTCCCTCGTGCGCCGCGAGCAGCCGGTCGACACGACCGCCACCCGCAAGGAAGTCTTCGCGGTCGTCGACGCGGCCTTCGCCCAGCGCCGCAAGACGCTGCGCGCCGCGCTCGCCGGGTGGGCGGGCTCCGCACCGGCCGCGGAGGCCGCGCTCGTCGCCGCCGGGATCTCCCCGCAGGCGCGTGGCGAGGCCCTGACGGTGGAGGAGTTCGCACGGATCGCGGAGGCCAAGGCATCATGACGACCGCCCCGCCCTCCGTCACCGTCCGCGTCCCCGCCAAGGTCAACGTCCAGCTCGCGGTGGGCGGGGTCCGCCCCGACGGCTTCCACCCGCTCGCCAACGTCTTCCTCGCCGTCGGCCTGTACGACGAGGTGACGGCCACCGCCGCCGCCTCGCTGCGCGTCACCTGCACGGGACCTGGCGCGGACCTCGTACCCCTGGACCGTACGAACCTCGCGGCGCGCGCCGCGATCGCCCTCGCCGCACTCCACGGCCTGGCCCCGGACGTCCATCTGCACATCGCCAAGGACATCCCCGTCGCGGGCGGGATGGCGGGCGGCAGCGCGGACGCGGCAGGCGCACTGCTGGCGTGCGACGCGTTGTGGGGGACCGGGACATCGAAGGAGCAACTCCTCGCGATCTGCGCGGAGTTGGGGAGCGATGTGCCCTTCGGTCTGGTGGGCGGGGCGGCTCTCGGGGTCGGGCGGGGCGAGCAGCTCACGCCGCTCGCCGTCGGCGGGGAGTTCCACTGGGTCTTCGCGGTCGCGGACGGCGGTCTTTCGACGCCCGCCGTGTACGGCGAGTTCGACCGGCTCACGGCCGGTGCGGAGGTCCCGGAGCCCGAAGCCTCCGAGACCCTCCTCGCCGCGCTCCGCACCGGCGACGCCACCGCCCTCGCGGCAGCCCTGACCAACGACCTCCAGGCCGCCGCCCTCTCCCTGCGCCCCTCGCTCGCGGCCACCCTGGCGGCGGGCACGGACGCGGGCGCCCTGGCCGCGCTGGTCTCCGGCTCGGGCCCGACGACGGCCTACCTGGTCAAGGACGCGGAAGCGGCGCAGCGGGTCGCGGACGCGCTGCTGGCGTCCGGGACGTGCGCGGCGGCCCGCCCGGCGGTGTCACCGGCGCCGGGGGCGACGGTCCTCTAGGCGGGGCCTGGCCTTCGGCCGGTCGGTCAGTCGGTCAGCTTCGCCAGGAAGGCGAAGAGGTTGGTGCGGGTGCGGTCGATCTGCTCGTCGAGGGTCAGGGACTCCTCGAACCGGCCGCCCGGCTGCGCCGCCTTCTTCCCGCGCACGTACAGCGAACAGGCCATGTCGGTGCAGATGTAGATGCCGACGGAGTTCCCCTGGCGTCCCGCCGGGCCCGCCTTGGGGGCGGTCATCAGGGACACCCCGCTGCCGGAGTGCGTCGTCATGCAGATCGCGCACATGCTGCGGTGCAGGAAACCGCGCTGGCGGGACGGGAACCGGAAGGTCACGCCGAACAGGCGGCCGTCCGCCGGGTCCTCCGTCACCAGATAGCTGCGGTCCGGCGCGGACAGGTCCCGCCAGCCCATGAAGTCCAGGTCGGACCACGGGCGCTCGGCCAGGTCGCGGGGCATGGGCAGGCGCTTGGCCTCGCCCTTCGAGCAGTTGATGAACGACGACCTGATGTCGTTTTCGGTGGCTTCCCTCATGGGATCGACGGTAAGTCTGCCTAGTACCTTTAGGCAAAAGATTAAATGGCATAGGGAAGTCTCGGGTCGGTTCGGGCAGCGCGGACACCCACCCGTACGGCCGTATCGCGGCGCTCCCGGCGGGCCGAACCCCTGCGGCGGCGTTCTGCTGGTTCTCGTACCAGCGGTACCGCCGACCAGAGGCAGGACCCCATGCACGCATCCGGACCCGTTTCCGTATCCGTCCCCGTATCCCGCATATCCGCCGCCGCCGCGGCCACCGCCCTGCTGCTCGCCCTGGGCGGCGGCGCCGCCCACGCGCTCGACACCCCGACCGACCCCGGTGAGCTCACCGTGATCGACACCTCGGAGGGCAAGGCGCTGGCCGACAAGAACGGCAACGCGCTCTACGCCTGGGCGGGAGACGCGAAGGACACGTCGAACTGCACCGGCGAGTGCGCCAAGAACTGGCCCGCCGCCACCGGATACCCGACCAAGTCGGCGGACGTCACGGGCCAGACCAACCAGATCGACCTCGCGGGCAGCGACAAGAAGCAGGTCGTCCTCGACGAGAAGCCGCTCTACTACTTCAAGGGCGACGCCAAGCCCGGCGACACCAAGGGCAACGGCGTCAAGGGCGCCGACGGCAAGGCCTGGGGCCTGGTCGGGCCCGACGGCAAGGTGCTGGGCGCGGCGGCTGCGGTGCCGGCGGCGAGCGATTCCCCGGCGGCGAGCGATCCCCCGGCCGCGAGCGAGAGCCCGTCGGCGTCCGCGTCGGGCGACGCGTCCGCCTCTGCGTCCGCCTCCCCGGGCACGGCCACGCCGGTCGTGCCGCCCGTACCGTCCGTGCCGGGCAGGTCGGCGGCCCCCGTCGTCCCGTCCGTACCGGGCAAGTCGGACGCCCCTGGCGAGCCGACCACCCCGGGCAGGGCCACCCCGTCCGGTGCGGTCAAGGCCGGAGCGGAGGAGGGGCAGGGGGGCAGCGGTGCGGCCGGCATCGTGCTCGGCCTCGGCGGGGCGGCGGCGATCGCGGCGGCCGGTGCCGTCTTCGTCGTACGGCGCAGGAACGCGCACGCGGGCGGCGATTCGTAGGGCTCGTACGCACTCCGTACGCGCTCCTTACGCACCCGCAAGCTTTCGCAGCAGGGCGGTCCCGTAGGGTCCGGCGCCCGCCGTCGTGGTC
>NZ_JBSGZD010000008.1:0-76430 GCF_053610825.1 Streptomyces sp. NPDC054863
GTCCCCCCGCTCGGGGACGGCGGCCCTCGGCCGTGGTCGCGTGCGGGCCGGCCCCAGACGTGCGGACCGGCCGCAGACGCATGAGTGCGTGCCCTGGTTGTGGTCATTTTCGGGGATTGACGCAGTGGCACGTGGTGCGTTCCCCTCGCAGGGGGTCCTCGGCGCATGGCCGGGGACGAAGTGCCAACGGGGGGAACCGTGCTCAGATTTATGCGTGGGGCGTCCGTCACCGTGCTCGCGGGGGCGATGCTCGCGGTCTCGGCGGCGTCCGTGACGGCGGCGCCGACGCCGCGGACCGAGCGGATCACCGTGTCGTCGACCGGGAAGCAGCTCAAGGAGGGGTCGGGCGCCAATGCGCTGAGCGCCGACGGGCGATTCGCCGTGTTCACCACCGCGGACACGCAGGTGGTGCCGGGCGACACCAACGGGCAGAGCGACGTGTTCGTCCGGGACCTGCGCCGAGGAACCGTCGAGCGGGTCAACGTGGCGTCGGACGGGACGCAGGCGAACGGCTCCAGCTACAGCGCGCAGATCAGCGCGGACGGCCGGTACGTCGCCTTCATCTCCTCGGCGACGAACCTCACCAAGTGGTCCCAGGCGCCCGAGTTCGCGCAGGACGTCTACCTGCACGACCGCGGCACCGGCCGCACGGAGCGGGTCAGCGTCGCCCCCGACGGCGGGTCCGCCTGGGCGCGCGACAACCTCGCCATGTCCGCCGACGGCCGCTACCTCGCCTTCGACGGCAACTCCCAGCGGCTGGAGGGTGACCCGAAGAACCAGACGCTCGCGTACCTCGTCGACCGCAGCACCGGCGCCACCAAGCGGATCAGCGACCACATCCCCGCGGAGTGGTACGTCTTCGACGTTGCCCTGAGCGCCGACGGCAGCCACCTGGCCTACGTGCAGCGGCACCCGCGCGGCGGGCGCCACGAGCTGTGGGTCGCCGATCTGCGCACCGGCGCGCAGCGCCTGGTGAACGCCACGCCCGAGGGCACGCCCACCAACGGCTCGCCGCTGGGCGCGAGCCTCTCCGCGGACGGCAGCCTCGTCTCGTACTCCTCCTTCGACGACAGCGTGGTCCCCGGGGCGCCCACGTACACCTGGGAGCTCTACCTGTTCGACAGCCGTACGGGAAAGACCCGGTGGATGACCCACGAGGGCAAGGGCGGGCTGAGCGCGGGTGTGCTCACTCCCGACGGCAGCCGGCTGGCCTACGGGACCGAGGTCCCGGCCGACGGGACGTCGGTGGAGAACGTCCACGTGCTGGACCTGAGGACCGGCAGGACCCAGCTCGTCACCCGCACGCTCGCGGGAGGCCCGCAGACCGAGGGGTACGCGGCGCCCAGCGCGTTCGGCGACCGCGGGCGGCTGCTGTACTTCTTCTCGACGTCGGCCGGGCTCGTCGCCGACGACACCAACGGGGTGGGTGACGGGTTCGTGCAGCGCTTGCGCTGACCGACCGGGGCTGACCGACCGGGGCTGACCCAACCGCTCCGGCTAAGTCAGGTCGCCGAGCCCGGTGTTCGCGCCGCAGAGGACGATAGCGGCGCGAACACCGGGCTCCGGCGCGTAGGCGTAGGCCGTCGCCGCCGCGTGTTCGACGGCGAGGCGGCGTTCGTCCCACAGCCGCTGCCGGGCTTCTACGATCGCCTCGTCCGGTACGAGCACGGAGCGCACGCCGTCGCGGCGGGCCGTGTCGAGGGCGGTCCGCGAGACCCTCGTCGCGCCGAGGGAGTCCGCGGCCACCGAGTCCACGGCGGAGTCGACGACATGGCCGGCGGCGAGGGCGGAGTTCAGGGCGCGGCAGTTCTCCGGTTCGACGGCGACGACCTGAATTCCCTTGTCCAGTGCGGCGGTTGCCACTCCGGCGAAGAGGCCGCCGCCGCCGACCGACACCACGATCGTGTCGAGGCCTTCGGGGGCCTGCCGGAGGATCTCCTCCGTGAGCGTGCCCGCGCCGGCCGCGATGAGCGGGTGGTCGTACGCGTGCGAGGCGAGCGCGCCGGAGGCCGCGGCGAACTCCTCGCAAGCGGCGCGGGCCTCGTCGTACCGCGTCCCGACGAGCCGTACGTCGGCGCCGTACGAACGCAGCCTGGCGACCTTCACCGGCGGTGCGGTCTCCGGGAGGAAGACGCTCGCGCGGACGCCGTGCTCGCGCGCGGCCCAGGCGCAGGCGAGGCCCGCGTTGCCGCCGGAGGCGATGGTCAGTCCTGCGTCGGGCAGCAGTCCCGCCTCGCGGTGGGCGAGCAGGAAGTTCATGGCGCCGCGGGCCTTGAAGCTGCCGGTGTGCTGCATGAATTCGAGGGCGAGGAGGGTGTTGCCGTCCCCCGGGGCGAGGGTGACGGGGCGGACGTGGCCCGCGATGCGGTCGGTGGCGGCTTTGATCTCGCCGGGGGTGAGGGTCATCCTGGGCTCCGGGGGTGGGTGGGCAGCACGGCTGGCGCCGGTGGGGGCGGGGGTTCGGGGCTGCGCCCCGTGCACGGCTGCGCCGCGCGTCCTCGAACGCCGGACGGGCTGGGACGGCTGCCCGGACGGGCCGGGATGCCCTACGAGTTCGGCGCGACCTTCGCCAGGCCGTTGATGATGCGGTCCATCGCGTCGCCGCCCGTCGGGTCCGTCAGGTTGGCCAGCATCTTCAGGGTGAAGCGCATCAGGACGGGGTGGGTGAGGCCCCGCTCCGCCGCCAGCTTCATGATCTTGGGGTTGCCGATGAGCTTCACGAAGGCGCGGCCCATCGTGTAGTAGCCGCCGTACGTGTCCTTGAGGACCTGCGGGTAGCGCGCCAGCGCCATTTCGCGCTGGGCGGGGGTCGCACGGGCGTGGGCCTGGACGATGACCTCGGAGGCGATCTGGCCGGACTCCATCGCGTAGGCGATGCCCTCGCCGTTGAACGGGTTGACCATCCCGCCCGCGTCGCCGACCAGGAGCAGGCCCTTGGTGTAGTGCGGCTGGCGGTTGAAGGCCATCGGGAGGGCGGCGCCGCGGATCGGCATCGTCATGTTCTCGGGCGTGTAGCCCCACTCGGCGGGCATCGACGCGCACCACGCCTTCAGCACCTCGCGCCAGTCCAGCTCCTTGAAAGCCTTGGAGGAGTTGAGGATGCCGAGGCCGACGTTGGACGTGCCGTCGCCCATGCCGAAGATCCAGCCGTAGCCGGGGAGCAGACGGTCCTGCGGGCCGCGCCGGTCCCACAGCTCCAGCCAGGACTCCAGGTAGTCGTCGTCGTGGCGGGGCGAGGTGAAGTACGTCCGTACCGCGACGCCCATCGGGCGGTCCTCGCGGCGGTGCAGGCCCATCGCCAGGGACAGGCGGGTGGAGTTGCCGTCGGCGGCGACCACGAGCGGGGCGTGGAAGGTGACGGGGAGCTTCTCCTCGCCGAGCTTCGCCTCGACGCCCGTGATGCGGCCGGTGCGCTTGTCGACGACCGGGGCGCCGACGTTGCAGCGCTCGTACAGCCGGGCGCCCGCCTTCTGAGCCTGCCGGGCGAGCTGCTCGTCGAAGTCGTCGCGCTTGCGGACCAGTCCGTAGTCCGGGTACGAGGCGAGCTCGGGCCAGTCCAGCTGGAGGCGCTGGCCGCCGCCGATGATGCGCAGGCCCTTGTTGCGCAGCCAGCCCGCTTCCTCGGAGATGTCGATGCCCATGGACACCAGCTGCTTGGTGGCGCGCGGGGTCAGACCGTCGCCGCAGACCTTTTCGCGGGGGAATGCGGTCTTTTCCAGAAGAAGTACGTCCAGGCCCGACTTGGCCAGGTAGTACGCGGTCGCGGAGCCGGCGGGTCCGGCCCCGACGACGATCACATCTGCGCTGTGCTCGGAGGGGGTCGCGGTCGCGGGCTCGGTCACGGCGGGGTCTCCCGTAAGACTCGATGTCGATGTTGTGCCTTGACGGCACAGGGCTATGGGCAGTCTATGGGGGCGTACCTCCCACTCATCTGAAGGGCTGCCCACATGACCCTCACGCCCCCCGCGGCTCCCGAGCTGTCCTCCGCGCCGTCCCGCGCACTCCCCGCCGTGCGGCTGCGCGTGCCGACCGAGGAGGACGCGTACGCCTGGTACGACGTGTTCAAGAATGCGGAGGTCATGGAGTTCCACGGCGGGAAGCCGCACGGTGTTTCCGTGTACGAGGAGCTGACGGCGCGCCAGCGCAAGCACGACGCCGAGCGGGGCTTCTGCCTCTGGACGCTGCTCGACGAGGACGACACCGTGATCGGCTTCACCGGCGCCCAGCCGTGGCCGCACGCCCACTTCGGACCGGTGGGCGAGATCGAGATCGGCTGGCGGCTCGGCCGCGCGTACTGGGGGCGTGGGTACGTCACCGCCGCCGCGCACGCGACCCTGGAGCGGGTACGGGCGGCCGGCGTACCGGAGGTGGCGGCGATGGTGGACGCGCGCAACGCCCGCTCCGTCGCCGTCGCCGAGCGGCTGGGGATGCGGCACGCGGAGACGTTCGTCGTCCCCGACTCCGAGCCGGAGCGCACGGGTTACTGCTTCCGGCTGGAGCTGTAGGGACGTTCTGGAGCTGTAGGGACGCTGCCGGGCGGGCGGGGGCCGGTTCAGAAGACCGAGAGCCCCGTCAGCGTCGTGAACCGGTCCAGTGCCGCTATGCCCGCCACCGAGTTCCCCTGCGGGTCGAGCCCCGGGCTCCACACGCACACCGTGCACGTCCCCGGTACGACGGCCACGATCCCGCCGCCGACGCCGCTCTTGCCCGGCAGCCCGACCCGGTACGCGAACTCGCCCGCGGCGTCGTACGTCCCGCAGGTCATCATCACCGCGTTGATCTGCTTGGCGAGCCTGCGCGGCAGCAGCCGCGTGCCGTCGGCGCGCAGCCCGTGCCGGGCCAGGAAGCGGGTGGCCAGCGCCAGGTCTGAGCAGTTCATCTCGATCGAGCACTGCCAGAAGTAGTGGTCGAGGAGGGCGGGGATGGGGTTGGCGATGTTGCCGTACGCCGCCATGAAGTGGGCGAGGGCGGCATTGCGGTCGCCGTTGTCGGACTCGGAGGCGGCGACCTCCGGGTCGAAGGTGACGTCCGGGTTCCCGCTCTCCTGCCGGACGAACTCCAGCAGCTCGCTGCTCGCGTCGCCGGTGAGGGTCTGGAGCCGGTCCGTCACGACCAGGGCGCCCGCGTTGATGAAGGGATTGCGCGGGATGCCGTTCTCGTACTCCAGCTGTACGAGCGAGTTGAACGGGTTGCCGGACGGCTCCCGCCCCACCTTCTCCCACAGGTCGTCGCCGCCCTGGGCGAGGGCCAGCGCGAGGGCGAAGACCTTGGTGATGGACTGGGTGGAGAACGGCCGCTGCCAGTCCCCCACCCCGTACACCTTGCCGTCGACGTCGGCGATCGCCATGCCGAAGCCGGCGGGGTCGACGCAGGACAGCGCGGGGATGTACGCGGCGACCTGGCCCGTCCCGACCTGCGGGCGGACGTCCTCCTCGATCTGCCGCAGGATGCCCTGGAAATCGAAGTCGACGGGCTGTTCGAGCTCGGACTCGCGCCCGTGCTCCGACTCCACGGCGGCCCTTCCCACGCTCATCGGGCCCGTACGCCCCGGTGCAGCGCGACGACGCCGCCCGTCAGGTTGCGCCAGGCGACCTTCGACCAGCCGGCGCCCTGGAGCTTGGCGGCGAGGCCCGCCTGGTCGGGCCAGGCGCGGATGGACTCGGCGAGGTAGACGTACGCGTCCGGGTTGGAGGAGACGGCCGTGGCGACCGGCGGCAGCGCCCGCATCAGGTACTCGGTGTAGACCGTCCTGAACGGCGCCCAGGTGGGGTGCGAGAACTCGCAGATCACCACCCGTCCGCCCTTCTTCGTCACCCGGAACAGCTCCTTCAGCGCGGCGTCCGTGTCGGCGACGTTGCGCAGCCCGAAGGAGATGGTGACGGCGTCGAAGGACTCGTCCTGGAAGGGCAGCTTCGTCGCGTCACCGGCGGTGAGCGGCAGGTGCGGATGCTTCCGCTTGCCCTCGCGGAGCATGCCGATGGAGAAGTCGCAGGGGACGACGTACGCCCCGGTGGCCGCAAAGGGGAGCGAGGAGGTGGCGGTACCGGCGGCGAGGTCGAGGATCCGCTTCCCGGGTCCCGCGTCCACCGCCTTGGCCACCTCCTTGCGCCAGGCGCGGTCCTGGCCGAGGGAGAGGACGGTGTTGGTCAGGTCGTAGTTCGCCGCCACGTCGTCGAACATCGAGGCGACTTCGTGCGGCTGCTTGTCCAAGGATGCGCGGGTCACTCGCCCATTGTGCAGGGTGCCTGGGCGGCGGGCGTGGGGGGCTCTCCCCGTGCGGGGCCGTGGGGGCTGGTGTCCGGGGCTGCGCCCCGTGCCCGGCTGCGCCGCGCGTCCTCAAACGCCGGACGGGCTGGGATGCCTAGGGGCGCGGGGCTGTACTGGACATGCGGCTCCGCCGCGTGGGCGCGACCAGCCACGACGCGCCCGCAGGTTCAGGCCCGCACGCACCCGCGGGGTTCAGCTCCGCCGGAACACCAGCCGTCCACCGACGACCGTCACCAGGCACTCCCCGCCCTGCTCCGCGAAGACCGCGAAGTCCGCCACCGCCGACGGAGTCAGAGGGTTCGGGGGCGGCGAGTGCAGCACCCGTACCGGTGAGCGCTCGACCGCGACCCGTACGGCGGGATGGGTGAAAGGACCCGCGACCGCCGTCGTCCCCCGCGAGAGGAGGCGCTGGACACCCCGCCGGGCGCTCGCACCCCACCGCGTGTCGGTCATGCCGAGATCGTGCAGGGCCTGCCCGGACAGGGGCTCGGTCCCGAGTGCCTCGGCCTCGCGCGGGTCCGGCCAGTAGTGCGACTGGAGGAGGGACACCGCGTCCGGCTCGTAACGGCCGGGGGTGAGGTACCCGTCCCACTCCCGGACGCGGGCCCGGGGCCCGTGGCCCGCCGCCAGTTCCTCGTACGCACCCACCGCGGAGATGCGGTCGCCGTCCACGACGACCGCGTCCCCGGACACGCCGTCCGCCTCCCGGATCCCCAGGACCCGGTGAATCGTCAGCACGGGCGCGTCAGTTGGAGGCGAGGAGCTTCAGCTCGGGGTGGGCCGTGCCGCCCTCGATCGCCGTGGAGGAGAGGTGCGAGACGACGTGGTCGTCGACCGGGTCGTCGGCCGGGTCGGTGTGCACGACCAGGTGCTCGTACGTCGTGGCGCGCTGGGCCGGGACCCGTCCCGCCTTCCGGATGAGGTCGATGATCTCCATCCGGTTGGAGCGGTGCTTGGCTCCCGCCGAGGAGACGACGTTCTCTTCGAGCATGATCGAGCCCAGGTCGTCGGCGCCGTAGTGCAGGGAGAGCTGGCCGACCTCCTTGCCGGTGGTCAGCCAGGAGCCCTGGATGTGCGCGACGTTGTCGAGGAAGATCCGCGCGATGGCGATGATGCGCAGGTACTCGAAGAGGGTGGCCTGCGTGCGGCCCTTCAGCGCGTTGTTCTGCGGCTGGTAGGTGTACGGGATGAACGCGCGGAAGCCGCCCGTCCGGTCCTGCACGTCGCGGATCATGCTCAGGTGCTCGATGCGCTCGGCGTTCGTCTCGCCCGTACCCATGAGCATGGTGGACGTCGACTCGACGCCGAGGCCGTGCGCCTCCTCCATGATCTCCAGCCAGCGCTCGCCGGACTCCTTGAGCGGCGCGATGGCCTTGCGGGGGCGGGCCGGGAGCAGCTCGGCGCCGGCGCCCGCGAAGGAGTCGAGGCCGGCGGCGTGGATGCGCTGGATCGCTTCCTTCGTCGACACCTTGGAGATGCGGGCCATGTGTTCGATCTCGGAGGCGCCCAGGGAGTGGATGACCAGCTGCGGGTACGCCTTCTTGATCGCGGCGAAGTGCTCTTCGTAGTACTCGACGCCGTAGTCCGGGTGGTGGCCGCCCTGGAACATGATCTGGGTGCCGCCCAGCTCCACGGTCTCCGCGCAGCGGCGCAGGATGTCGTCGAGGTCGCGGGTCCACACGTCGGGGCTCTTCGGCGCGGCGTAGAAGGCGCAGAACTTGCACGCGGTGACGCACGAGTTCGTGTAGTTGATGTTGCGCTCGATGATGTACGTCGCGATGTGCTCGGTACCCGCGTACCGGCGGCGGCGCACGGCGTCGGCGGCCTGGCCCAGCGCGTGCAGCGGGGCGTCGCGGTAGAGGTCGAGCGCTTCCTCGGGAGTGATGCGGCCACCCTCGGCGGCACGGTCAAGGACAGACTGGAGGTCGGCCTTCTCGGTCACCGGGGCGGTTCCTTCCCAAAGGGGTGCACAGCGGGGTGCGGGGCGGTACGGCAAGACCGATCCAGCGTACGCCAGGGGGACACCCGTCCTGTGAGCGGCCACGGGGCAGCCGCAGGGGGGCGGCGGCGTCGTACGCCCGCTCACTGCTCGTGCACGGGCCGCCGCCACCTCGGGACGACGGCCGCCCGGGCCGCCGCCTTCTTCGCTTCGCGGGTGTCCCGTCCCACGGCGATCCGCCACCCCACGCAGCCGGTGAACGCCAGGCCGCCGATCGCGGCCGGCACGTACCCGAACCGGTCCTCCGCGCCCAGCAGCAGGAGGGTCGCCCCGAGGAGCGCCAGGGACAGCAGGGCCAGCAGGCTGCCCCTGTTCTGGAGCCGCCTGGCGTCGCCCGCCGGAAGGCGGTCGCGCAGGAGCCACCACAGCGCGAGGAACACCAGGGCGAAACCGCCGGGTATCGGGGCCACGGACGCCTGCCCGGCGGCGAGGTAGCCGCCCGCCGCGAAGAGCATCGGGGCGCCGACGCCGAACATGGCGGCCCGGGCGGCGCCGGTCGGGACGGTGCTGGGACGCAGAACGAAGACCATGGCCCGGCAGCCTGCCACAGCACCCCGCACCCTCCCCCACGAGCGCCCCGTGCGGCTGCCCCGCCCCCCCCCGGGGCTACTGCTTCCTGAGCGTGCCGTACGGCTTCCCCTGCTTCGTCGAGGGCGACGTGTACTGGAGGGTGCCGTCCGGATTGCGGGTGAGGACCAGTTCGCTGGGCTCTCCGGAGCAGATCAGCGGGGTGGAGGGGCGGGCCGGGTCCAGGCGGCCGTGGACGACGACCTTGTCCGCGGTGGCCGAGACGAGCTTGCCGACCCAGTGGCACTTGGCCACGCCCATCAGGTCGTACGAGGACTTCAGCACCTCCTCGCCCTTGGCCCCCTTGGCGAGCGTGAGCGTGATGGTGCCGTGCGGCTGGTTGGTCGTGCCCTCGGTGAGGTTGCCGCTCCACACCCCGAGGAAGCTGTCCGGCACACCGCCGCCCGGCACCTGCGGAGCCGACGACTTCACTTCCGACGGCTTGGCCGCACCGGGGTCGGCGGCGTCCTTGCCGTTGTGGGACGACTGCAGGTTGGGCAGGAGGAAGGAGGCGCCGAGGGTCACCACGGCCAGCGCCCCGGCCACCGCGAGCACGAGGGTGCAGCTGCGGCGCCCGCCCCGGCCGCCCGGCGTTTCGGAGGGCGTGGACTCGGTGGCGACGGACACGGAGAGCCCGGGCCGCCCCGCCCGCTGCCCGGGGACGTCCGGCTTCTGCCCGGAGGGGGCCTGCCCGCGCTCGGCCGGGACCGCCGCCGGAGTCGCCGCCGGGGTACCGGCAGGGGTCACCGCCGGGGTACCGGCAGGGGTCGCCGTCGGAGTACCGGCAGGGGTCACCGCCGGGGTACCGGCAGGAGTCGCCGCCGGGGTCGCCCCCCGGCCCCCGCCCTCCCCGTACGAACTCGGCGGCGGCCCGAATTCCCCGGCCACCGGAGCCCCGCCGTTCGCCACCGCCCCGTGAGTGAACGGCACGGGCCCGGACCGCGGGTCCGTGCCCGGTGCCGCTTCCAGTTCCAGCAGCCGCACCGCGCTCCGCCCCGCCTCCGCGACCAGCTCCCCCGGCAGCCAGCCCTTCGCGACCTCCGGGGCGGCGCCGGAAGGGGCCAGCCGGGCGGCGATCTGTTCGGGCGTCGGCCGGTCGGCGGCGGACTTGGCGAGGCAGGCGAGCACGAGGTCCCTCAAGTCCCCGCCCAAACCGTCGAGTTCGGGCTCCTCGTGCACCACCTTGTAGAGCAGGGAGGCCGCCGAGTCGCCGGGGAAGGGCGCCGTGCCCGTCGCCGCGTACGCGAGCACCGCGCCCAGCGAGAAGACGTCGGCGGCGGCGGTGACGCCCTTGCCGAGGATCTGTTCGGGCGACATGTAGCCGGGCGAGCCCACCGAGACGCCGGTGGAGGTGAGCGAGGCCGTGGAGTCGGTGGCCCGGGCGATGCCGAAGTCGATGAGGCGGGGGCCGTCGAGGGTCAGCAGCACGTTGGACGGCTTCACGTCCCGGTGTACGAGGCCCAGCGCGTGCACCGCCGTCAGCGCCTCCGCGAGGCCCGCGCCCAGCGCTCGTACGGAAGCGGCCGGCAGCGGCCCGTGCCCCGCGACCGCCTGCGTCAACGAGGGGCCCGCCACGTAACCCGTCGCCACCCACGGCACCCTGGCGTCCGGATCGGCGTCGAGCACGGGCGCCGTCCAGGCCCCGCCGACCCGCCTCGCGGCCTCCACCTCACGGCGGAAACGGGCCCGGAACTCCTCGTCCAGGGCGAAGTGCGGGTGCACGATCTTGACGGCGACCGTCCGTCCGCCGGCACTGCGCCCGAGGTACACCCGGCCCATGCCGCCCGACCCCAGGCGGCCGAGCAGCCGGTAGTCACCGATATTCTGCGGATCGCCCGCGTCCAACGGCTGCATGGTGGTGCGCTCCCCCCGAGGACCCGCTCAGTGGCCCACGCCACGTGAGCCTCGTGAACCCGTACCCCACAGTAGGGCCCACGTGTGCGGGATCACCCGGACAATTCAGACACCGGGTGAACCGATGGCCCCCGGGTCGCATCTCCTTGTACGTAAATCGCCGGCCCCCTCCACCGCGCCCCCCAGCGTCCCTGTCCGCCCCCACCGACTCACCCGCCCGGAGCCCGCCCATGAACCGCCTGGTCAGCCGCCGTCTGATAGCAGTCACCGTGATCGGCTCCGCACTGGCGCTGTCGCTGACCGGCTGCTCGGACGAGGGCGAACCCTACGACTTCAACTCGGCGGCCGGCGGCGGCAATTCCGTCCAGCACGCCGCGGTCTCCGGCGACGGCGCGACCCGGTTGCCGATGGGCCCGCGCGCGGACTTCTCCGTCTTCCGCTCCCTGGACGACGGCACGAAGGTCGCCGAGGCGACGGTGTCCGGTGCGAAGTCCGGTTTCACGGGCAAGGTGTGGGTGTGGGCGCCGAAGCAGTACTTCGACCCCAAGTTCGCGAACAGCGGCTTTCCGGTGCTGATCGCCCTGCCCGGGTCGTACGGATTCGGCAGCAATTACTGGACGAAGCCCACCAACCCGTTCCTCG
Organism: Streptomyces sp. NPDC054863; assembly: GCF_053610825.1. NCBI lineage: Bacteria > Bacillati > Actinomycetota > Actinomycetes > Kitasatosporales > Streptomycetaceae > Streptomyces > Streptomyces sp. NPDC054863. The sequence continues at coordinate 11,330 of NZ_JBSGZD010000008.1, forward strand.
ACACGGTCTCCCGGATGTCCGACGAGGGCACCAGCCTGCCCTTCGTCGTCGTCATGCCGGTACTGAATCCGGAGAAGCGGTACTACGACGGAAGTGACATTCCGGGGCAGCCCAAAATGGGCACCTGGATGACGGACGACGTCCCGGATTTCGTCCGGGCGAATTTCCGTACGTTCAATTCGCGGGACGGCTGGGCGTTCATGGGCTCGTCGTCCGGGGGATTCGTCGCACTGAAATCCGTACTCAAGCACCCGGACCGGTTCAAGGCCGTGATTTCCTCGGGCCCCGACATCGTGCCGGACTCCCCGCTGTGGAAGGGCCACCCGGCTCAGAAGCTCGCGAACAATCCGCGCAAGCTGGCCGGCGACCTGATCAAGAAGCGGGGTGCGCCGGACGTCTACGTGGCGTTCCAGGTGGGCAGCAAGGAGACCCTCCAGCCGCGGGTGAACCGCTTCATCCGGGAGTACGGCAAGGGCCCCGTCAAAACGCATCTGGAGGTCGTCCCGGACGGCGTCCACAACCCGGCGACGTACGTCAGGGGCATGGAGGCGAGCAGCCTCGCCTGGATCAGCTCCCACCTGAAGGCGCCCGTCCCCACGCCGGGCGCCCCCACGCCGTAGTACCGGCGGGGGCTACTCGCCGAGCAGCGTGACCCGGACGTCCGCCGGGTAGCCGGTGGACTCGCCGGTGCGGCGTGCGAACTCCAGGACGCCCTTGATCTGGTCGGACCCGAAGCGGAAGTCCAGCGTCGTGAAGTACTTCTCCAGCAGCTCGGCGTCGAAGTCCTCCCACCGCGCGGCCTGCTCGGCGACCCGGTCGACCTCGGCGAGCGACAGGTCCCGGGAGGCCAGGAACGCCTCGTGCGCCTTGTGCACGTGGTGCGGTTCGCGCGCCAGGTAGTCCTTGCGGGCCGCCCACACGGCGAAGACGAACGGCAGCCCCGTCCACTCCTTCCACATCTGCCCCAGGTCGTGGACCTCCAGGCCGAGCCGGGGCGCGTCGTGCAGCGAGGCCCGCAGCGCGGCGTCCCCGATGAGCACGGCCGCGTCCGCCTCGCGCATCATCAGCGAGAGGTCGGGCGGGCAGGTGTAGTAGTCGGGCTCGACGCCGTACTGCTCGGCGAGGAGCAGTTGTGCCAGGCGTACGGAGGTGCGCGAGGTCGACCCGAGGGCGACCCGCGCCTTGTCGAGCTGTTCCAGGGGCACCTTGGAGACGATCACGCAGGACATCACCGGGCCGTCGCAGCCGACCGCGAGGTCCGGGAAGGCGACCAGGTCGTCGGCGTTGCGCAGGAACTCGACGAGCGTGACGGGACCGATGTCGAGATCACCGCGGATGATCTGCTCGCTGAGCCGCTCGGGGGTGTCCTTCGTCAGCTCGAAGTCGAGCAGGGTTCCGGTCCGTGCGAGACCCCAGTAGAGGGGCATGCAGTTCAGGAACTGGATGTGGCCGACGCGGGGCCGGGTGCGGTTCGGCGTCAGCTCGCCAGCGGTTGAATTGTCCACATCGTGAGGCTAGACCCGGAGTGCGCGGAGGGCCCCTCCGGGGGGCCTGCGCGGGACTCCGGCCCGGGCCGCGCCCCCCTCTCGGACCCCTCCTCGACCGCTCCCCCAAACCCCTCCTGACGTCAGCCGACACGCCCGTGTCAAACATCCGAGTGACGTGATCTTTCCCTCTACCGCTTGCCTGAGGGTGCGTGCTAGGCTCGCCCGCAAGTTGCAGTTTGGTTTCCCTTGCAGTACAGAGCCTGCGGAGCATGTAACCCCGCAGGCTTTTGTTTTCAGACTTCCTTGTAGGTTCTGGAGCAGGGCAACCCTTTGGCCCATGGGAGGGCTTATGGCTACCGGAACCGTCAAGTGGTTCAACGCTGAAAAGGGCTTCGGCTTCATCGCCCAGGACGGCGGCGGCCCGGATGTCTTCGTCCACTACTCCGCGATCAACGCGGCTGGTTTCCGCTCGCTTGAGGAGAACCAGCTCGTGAACTTCGACGTCACGCAGGGCCCCAAGGGCCCGCAGGCGGAGAACGTCACCCCCGCCTAAGTCCTCGACTTGGTGGAAATGACCGATCGCGGTCATTGAACAGCAGTACCCAAGGAGCCCTGTCCCGTGAAAGCGGAACAGGGCTCCTGCCTTTTCGCATTCTTTACGGGTTCATGCTTTACGGGTTCTTGTCGTAAAGCTCTTCGATTTCCGCCGCATAACGCTCCAGGACGGCTTTCCGCCGCACCTTCAGCGTCGGCGTGAGCACCCCGCCCCCGATGCTGAAGTCCTCGTCGAGCACGGCGAAGTCGCGGATGCGGGCGGGCCGCGAAAGCTGCGCGTTGGCGTCCTCCACCGCCTGCCGCACCAGCTCCCGCACGGCGGGGTGTCGCCCCGGCCGCTCCCCCAGCTCGTGCCCCTCCCGCGCCGCCCATCCGGCGATCTCGTCGGCCTCCAGGGTGATCAGTGCGACGGGGTGCGGTCTGCGGTCGCCGACCAGCACGGCGTGCGAGACGTACCGCGACTGCTGGACGGCGTGCTCGACGAGCGAAGGGGTGAGGTTCTTGCCGGAGGAGGTGATGATGAGGTCCTTCTTGCGCCCGGTGATGGTGAGGAACCCGTCCTCGTCGAGCCGCCCCAGGTCACCGGTGTGCAGCCAGCCCTCGTCGTCGAGGGTCTCGCGGGTGGCGGACTCGTTGCCGTGGTACCCGGGAAAGACCATGGCCCCGCGCGCCAGCACCTCCCCGTCGCCGTCCCCCTCCTCCTCGCCGATCCGGATCTCGCAGCCGGGGTAGGCGCGGCCGACCGTGCCGTGGCGGACGGCGTCGGGCCGGTTGAGCGAGATGACGCCGCCGGACTCCGTCATTCCGTACCCCTCGTACACGGGGATCGAGCAGGCCCGCAGGAAGTCGAGGGTCTGCGGGGCGATGGGGGCGGCCCCGGTGAGCGCCCACCGCAGCCGACCGCCGAAGGCGCCGCGCACGAGCCCGTACAGCGACTTCTCGGCGGCTTCGTACGCTTCCCGGTCAGCTTCCGGAAGCCGGCCTTCCGCCGCCAGGACCCCGATCCGCACGGCTTCGTCGAACCGCTCCCTGCCACCCTCCTGGGCCTCCGCCATCCCCAGCACCACCGAGTGCACCTTCTCGAAGAGCCGCGGCACGGACGGCAGATGGGTCGGCCGCACCTCGCCCAGCTCACTGAGGACGTCCTCGATCCGCCCTCCGAAATAGCACAACTCCCCGCCGAACATGAGGGTGTTGAACTCGATGAGCTGCGCGAGGAGATGCGCGAGCGGGAGATAGAGGTACGTGACGTCCCCCGGCCCGCCCCCGATCATCTCGGCCCCGCCGTCGAGCACGGCCCCGAAGTTGGCGTGGGTGAGGCGGCAGCCCTTGGGTGGACCGGTGGTGCCGGAGGTGTAGACGAGGGAGGAGAGGTCGGAGGGGGCGACGGAGGCGGCCCGGGCGAGGAAGTCTTCGAGGGTCACCTGCGTCCGGGGCAGCCCTCCGAGGTCCGGCATGAGGACGGTCCGGAGCCCGGCCCTCTCCCCCTCCGCCCCCTCCACCCGCTTCGCCTGCTCCACGCTCTCGCAGATCACCAGGCTCGCGCCGGAGTCGCGCAGCACCCAGGCCATCTCCTCCTCCCCCGCCGTCGGGTACACGGGGACGGCGACCGCGCCGACCGCGAGCACCGCGAAGTGCGCGTACGTCCACTCGATGCGGGTCTCGCCGAGGAGGGCGACGCGGTCGCCGGGGGCCACTCCGGACGCCATCAGACCGCGCCCGATCTCCCTGACGGTGTCACGGAGTTGGGCGTAGGAGACCGGGCGGGCGCCCTTCGCGCGCAGCGCGGGGAGGTTGCCGTAGCGCTCGCCCGCCCACTCGGTGAACTCCGCCAGGGCCGCGGGCCGCGACCGCATCGCACCAGCGCCCGCCGTGCTCATCGCATCCGTCATGACCCGAAGGTAAGTACACGTCCGGTCGAGGGAGATGACGGGAAACGTCACCCCCGCTGACCCGTGCGCTCAAAGCCGCTACCGTCACGCCATGGGCAAGCGGACGATCACCGTGCACCACGTACGCGCCGTACTGCGGGGTGCCGAGCGCGCGGGCGCCGACCTCGTCCCCCTCCTCCAGGCCGCGCACATCCCGCCGCTGCTGCTCGGCGACGACCGGGCCCGCATCACCTCGGTCCAGTTCGCCCGTCTGTTCCGGGCGTTGTACCGCACCACGCAGGACGAGTTCCTGGGCCTGGCAGCGACGCCCAGCCGCCCCGGCACCTTCGCGATGATGTGCTGCGCGGCGCTGGCCTGCCCGGACCTGGGCCGTGCGATGGAACGCGGCACCGCGTTCTACGGCCTCTTCGACGGCGGCCCCGACCTGACCCTCACCCGGACGCCCACCGAAGCGGTCTTCACCGTCCACAACAACCTCGACACCGACGAGGACCGCTTCCTCACCGAGTGCATGGTGATCATCTGGCACCGCCTGTGCAGCTGGCTGACCGGCAGCCGGATCCCGCTCCGCTGGGCGGAGTTCGACTATCCGCCGCCGCCGCACAAGAGCGAGTACGCGACCCTGTTCGGCTGCCCGGTCCGGTTCGGGGCCCCGCGCACGGCGGCGGGCTTCGACGTGCACTGGCTCGCGGCCCCGCTCGTCCAGGACGAGGAATCCCTCGACTCCCTGCTCCACCGGGCCCCGTTCGACCTCCTCACCCGCCGCGAGTACGGCACGACGGTCGCCGAGCAGGTCCGCCGCTCGCTCGCCCAGGCGCTGCGGGCCGGCCCGCGGCTCCCCTCCCTCACCGACACGGCCGCCCGGCTCGCGGTCAGCCCGGCGACGCTGCGGCGCAGGCTGGACCGCGAGAACACGTCGTTCCAGCAGCTCAAGGACGCGGTACGGAGGGACGCGGCGATCGCGGGCCTGACCGAGGGCAGCGAACCGATCGCCGAGCTCGCCGCCCGCCTCGGCTTCTCGGAGGACACGAGCTTCCACCGGGCGTTCAGGAGGTGGACGGGGACGACGCCGGGGGCGTACCGGGTGAGCCACGTCTGCACGCCCGCAAGAACCCCACCCCAGACCCCACCCCTGACCCCGCCCCTGTGAGACTCCACGTCAGTGAAGCTGAGCATTCCGGTCAGAGCGTTTCTTACTCCCCGGTCACTACGTTCTCCCCACGAACGCGAACACGTACCCGCACCCAGCGGAACGCTGCACCCTGCACCCCCACCCGCTCGTAGGGAGAGCCGATGTCCGTACGTCACAGAGTGCTCGCCGCATCCGCGGCCCTCGCACTGGCCGCCGCGCTGCCGACCGCCGCGTCGGCGACGGCCGCCGAGGACGCACCGCCCGCAGCCCCGGCCACCACGTCCGCCCCCGGCGACCTGGTCTCCTCCTCCCCCACGTCCTTCCACCCCCTCCCCCTCCAGCCCACCCACACCGACGCCTGGCACATCAACTACCGCTCGACGACCGCGAAGGGCGCCGCGAACACCGTCTCGGGCACGGTCATCGTCCCGAAGGACGGCAGGAAGGGCCCGCGCCCGCTCGTCACGTACGCGGTGGGCACGGTCGGCATGGGCGACCAGTGCGCACCGAGCGCGGGCTTCCCGTACGGGACGACGGTGGAGGCGACCCTCATCAACCAGGCCGTCCAGCGCGGCTGGGCGGTGGCGGTCACCGACTACGAGGGGCTGGGCACCCCGGGCGACCACACCTACACGGTCGGCCGGGCGGAGGGCCAGGCGGTCCTGGACGCGGCCCGCGCCGCCCTGAAGCTCCCGTCCGACAGGACCGGCCTGACCGCCGCCTCCCCCGTCGGCATCATGGGCTACTCGCAGGGCGGCCAGGCCAGCAGTTGGGCGGCCGAGCTCCACGACTCGTACGCCCCGGAACTCAACGTCAGGGGCACGGCGACCGGCGGTGTCCCGGCGGACCTGATGGAGGTCGCGAAGTTCAACGACGGCAACCTCGGGGCCGGCCTCATCCTCATGGCAGCGGCAGGCCACGACACCGCCTATCCGGAGCTGAAGCTCGACTCCTACCTCAACCCCCAGGGCAAGGCGTACGTCGACTTCATGCGCAAGAACTGCGTGGCGATCAACGCGATCTCCGCCCCGTTCAAGCGCATCAGCGAGGTCACGACCACCAACCCCCTGGAAGCCCCCGACTGGAAGGCCAGACTGGCCGCGTCCAAGCTGGGCACCCACGCCCCTGACCACCCGGTGTACCTCTACCACGGCGGCCTGGACGAGCTGATCCCGTACAAGGTCGGCCAGCAACTGCGCACGGACTGGTGCAAGGCGGGCGCGAAGGTCCAGTGGCGCTCGCACCCCCTCCTCGAACACATCGGAGGGGTGACGATCGGCGCGTTCCCCGCCATGAACTGGCTCAACGACCGCTTCGAGGGCAAGCCCGCAACCGGCAACTGCTAGCCCCACCCCACCACTTGAGGCCCGGCCGCACGCACCACCCGGCCGGGCCTTCACTCGTCCCGGTCGGGCTCGTCGAAGAGTTCATCGGCCGTGGTCACGGTGAGGGCACGGACCATCCACGCGGTGAGGGTGTCGTGATCGGCGCACGAGGCGATGCGCTCGCGCACCTCGTCGGGGACGGCCACCTCGCGCTGGCCGAGGATGAGCAGGAGCCCCTCCGCGAGGCCTTCGGCGCGACCTTCGGACAGACCCTCGGACCGGCCCTCGGACCGGAGCTCGCATCGTCATCGTCAACGGTTTTCAGGGCGAAGGGCTTCCCGATCTCCAGGCGTGAACGGGCCGGTCACGGGGGCCACGCACTTGTCGACGACGGTCATGTCACCGGCCGCCGAGCCCTCCAGGCAGAGTCGGCCGCCCTTCTCGCGCAGGTCGAGGAAGAACCGTGTGGTCGCACCGGACTGCTTGAGGTCGTGGATGCGGGCGTCGACGTAGCCGAGGCCGTTCAGGATCGCCTTGACCTTGGCGGGAGTGGGGTCGGCCAGATCCCAGAGCGCCTGGGCGATGCGCTCCTCGTGCAGGGAGCTGGCGCACCAGTCGCGGGCGTTCAGCTCCACTTCCGGCCCCGCCGTGGGAGCAATGGGCTCCACGGGGCCGGGCGGCGGTTCCACCGAACCGGGCGGCGGCTTGGCCGGGCCGGACGGCGGTGCCACCGGCGGGCCGCTCGCGGGGCACGACTGCGCGACCTTGCCCAGCATGGCTGTGAAGGCCGCGTCCGGCCGGTCTCCCACGGTGGCCGCGGCCTTGGCCTGCTCTCCGCCCGCGACCGCCTTCTCGGTGCCGCAGGCGCCAAGTGCCAGCGAGGCGACGGCTGTTATCGCGAGGGCGAGGAGCGGGCGGCGGCGCGCGGAGCGGGCGAACGTGGCGGTCGGGGCAGGGCGGCTTCTTCTCATGCGCACAGTCTTTGGGCGAGCCGCCCGTTGCGCGTGAGTACAGGTACCCAGGTGAGTAGGGGTACTCGCTCAAGCTGTACTCGCTCAAGGGGTACTCGCTCAAGCTGTACTCGCTACCCCCCGCTTCCGGCGATCCGCTCCCGCAGCCACGACTCGACCCCGCTCAGCGCCGTCCTGGCCATTGCCGTCGGGTGGCTCGTGAAGCCGTGGGGGGATGCGGGGTAGACGCGGAGTACGACGTCGTTGTGTGCCGCTGAGAGCCTTCCGGCCATCGTCAGGTTGTCCTCCAGCAGTACGTCCTCGCTGCCGACGACCAGCAGCGTGGGCGGCAGCCCGTCGAGGTCTCCGTAGACGGGAGAGAGGTCGGGGACGGTGCGGTCCTCCACGTGCCCGGCGTAGGCCTGGAGGAAGTACTCGTCCGCGATCCGGCGACCGGCCGGGGTGCGGGCACTCAGGTCGTACGTACCGAACTGGAGCGCCGCGCCCGCGAATTGGCCCACGGCGCCCCGGTCCCGCAGCCGCAGGAGCGTCGCCAGGGCGAGGGTGGCCCCGGCGGAGGCGCCGCCGATCGCGAGCCGGGACGTTCCGAAGCGGGCTTCGGCTTCCTCGACGAGCCAGAGCGCTGCTGTTTCGCAGTCGTCGGGCGCCGCCGGCCAGGGGTGCTCGGGTGCCAGCCGGTAGTCGACGCTGACGACGGCGAGGCCAAGGGCGTCCGCGAGCGCGCGGTTGCGCACGTCCCCGCGCGCTGCGGAGTCCAGGTAGAAGCCGCCGCCGTGGATGTCCAGGTGGACGCCGCGCGGCGGACCGTCGGCGGGCGTGAAGATCCGGACGGGGACGCGTGCTTCCGCGGCTCCGACCGTCTCTTCGAGGGCGGGCGGATCGGCGGCAGGCGCAGGGGCGGCGGCCCTCTTCGCCCGTACGTCCCTGAGCTCCGCCGGCGTGCCCGGGCCCCGGCCCGCCACCCTCGACCTGTAGAAGTCCCGGGCTTCCTCGACCTGCTCCGCGGTCACGTCGTCGGCGAACAGTGCGTCCAGCGCGAATCGCACGCGCCCTCCTCGTCATCAATTCGTCAATTCGTCAGTTCGTCACTCGGATCTCCGCTACCGGACGTGCAGCCAGACCCGCAGGGGACCCACCGGCTCGAAGCCGTGGCGGACGGCGACCGCCAGGGCGTCGCCCTGTTCGTAGCCGACCACCGGCAGGACGGGGAACAGCCTGTGCACAGCTTCCAGCACGACCGGCCAGGCCGCGTCGGACCCGCCGTCCCGTGCGAAGACATTGGTGATCCCGACCACCTGCTCACTGCGGCTCGCCACCGCTCCCGCGACCACCCGGCCGTCAGCGGACCGCCCGGCGAGCACGAACGTGGCCGGGTCGTCGAGCAGTTCGGGCCGGAAGAGGTCCGCGTTGCCGGCCCCGTCGTCCCAGGCGAGCGCCCAGGCGCGCAGCGCGTCCGGATCCTCGGCCACGTCCCAGCAGAGGTCCGGCGCCACGGCGGGCGCACTTGCCGGGCGGTGGATCCACTGCGCCTCGAACAGCACCTGGAAGCCGGCCTCGGTCAGGTCGAGGTCGGCGAAGCTGTCCTTGACGGAGGCGCCGGGTGCGACGGTGTCGATCCGGGACACCAGCGCGGCCCGCTCGGCGCCCGGCACCAGCGTCACTGCGTCGGGGTAAAAGAGCGGCGTGCGGGACGGAGCGGCCCAGGCATCCGCCCCGAACCCGCCCGCCGAGCCGTGCGCTCGGCCCATCGCCGTGCACCACTCGGCGTTGTTGCGGGCGGCGGCCAGGACCAGGTGCTGCTGCGGAGTCGTCACGACTACGGATCATGACGACTCCGGCCCGGCCTGTCGAACGGTCTTCCGATGGATCCAGGGCGCCGGGCCCGTGCTCCACATCCCGTACGAAGTGGGCGTTCTCGCAGGTCAGGGGCGTTGTCAGTGGGCCCACCTAGTGTGAAGTCATCACTCGGGGAGCCTCCGAAGGGGGAGCAGAAGCATGTCTGCCAACAAGATCCAGCACAAGGTGAATCACGTCGCGCTGGTCGTGGACTGTTCGGGGTCGATGCGCCCGCACCAGAGCCAACTGGTGCGTGTGGTCGACGAGTTCGTGGCGGGGCTGAAGGCCGAGTCGGACAGCCTCGGGCACGAGACCCGGATCAGCCTCTACTCCTTCGACCACCGGGTGGAGAATCTGGTGTGGGACATGGACGTGAAGCACCTGCCGTCCATGCGCGGGCTCTACAAGGTCAACGGCGGCGCCACCGCCCTCATCGAGGCCTCGCTGAAGTCGCTCGACGACCTGGGGCACATCTGGGAGGAGTACGGCGAGCACAGCTTCCTCCAGATCGTCGTGACGGACGGCGAGGAGAACGCCTCCGGCGGTTCCATGCGGCACGACGGCGACATGACCGTCCTCGGCCCCTGGCTCGACCGGATCGCGGCGAAGATGGGCGGGCTGCCCGGGCACTGGACCTCTGCGATCCTCGTCCCGAATTCCCTGGCCAAGCGCACCGCGCAGAACTACGGCTTCCCGGCGGGGAACATCGCCATCTGGGACGCGGACACCCAGGAGGGTGTCGAGGAGGCCATCGGCGCCGTCCGCGCCGCCGCCACCAGCTTCCTGCGCGGTCGCGAGCAGGGCGTGCGCGGCACGAAGAACCTGTTCGCCGTCGGCCAGGACGTCTCGGTCGACGACGTCCGGGCGAAGCTCGAACCCGTTCCGGCCGACAAGTACCGGCTCCTGAAGGTCGACTCCGAGGTCGAGATCCGGGCCTTCGTCGACTCGCACCCGGGCGTGACGTACGAACGCGGCTCCTGCTACTACCAGTTGGGCACACGCGTCCAGGTCCAGGCCGACAAGGAAGTCATCGTGGTCGAGAAGGACACCGACCGCGCCTACACCGGCGACGCGGCGCGCAATCTGCTGTTCGGCTCGGGTGTTCAGGGGACCGTCTCCGTGAAGGCGGGGAACAACCCCAAGCTGGAGGTCTACGTCCAGAGCCGCTCGGTGAACCGGAAGCTCAAGCCGAAGACGCGGCTGCTCATCATGCTGTGACGAGCACCCTCCGGCACTCACGGCCGGGCTGAATCGGGTGGTTCGGGCGCTTTGCGAATTCGCCTTACACGGCACCGACCCCTGTGGTACGAGTAGCCCGCCGTGGAAGCTGTGAACCTCCTGTGCGAGGCACGCGCCCGGCACACATGGGCACGATGACCAGTGCCAGCGGCCGTGAAGAGGAACGTGTGTCCGTCAGTGAGAACCACCTGGATTCGGATACGGAGGCAGATGCGGAAGCGGAAGCGGAAGTCGAAGCAAGGTCGGATCTGACTGCGGCTGTTGAATGCGCCCGGGGTGGGGATCAGGACGGTTTCTCGGTGCTCTTCCGGCTCGTACAGCCGAAGTTGCTGGGGTACTTGCAGACCATGGTCGGCGACGATGCGGAAGACGTCGCTTCCGATGCCTGGTTGCAAATCAGCAGGGATATAGGGGAGTTCAAGGGGGACGGTTGCGCCTTTCGGGGCTGGGTTCGCGCCGTGGCCCGAAATAGGGCCATCGACCATCTGCGGCGGGTGCGCAGCAGGCCCCAGGGGGTGTCCTGGGAGGTCTGCGGGATTGAGGCGGCGCCCTCCGTGCGGGATTCGGCGGAGGTGGTGATGGATTCCCTCGCGACCGCGTGCGTGATGTCGCTGATTCGCCGCCTGCCGGCCGATCAGGGCGAGGCCGTGCTGCTGCGGGTGCTCGTCGGGCTGGACAGCCCGGAGGCCGGGCGCGTGCTCGGGAAGCAGGCGGGGGCGGTGCGGATGGCCGCCCACCGGGGACTGCGGGGACTGGCGGGCCAGTTGGGCGGCGTCGGGTGCGAGCCCAAGGCTGCCACCAGAGCCGCGTGAGAGACCGCCTCCCACCGCCCCCGCACCGCTTCCCACCACCCCGCCTCCACCGCCCCGCACCGCTTCCACCATGAATTCTTCATTACGGCCGCCGGTGAAAACCGGCGGCCGTTTCGCATGTACCGCATGTATGGGACATGCGGGAAATTCGGCGTGTACACCGTCAAGGACGTCAACGCACCGAAAAGAGGGGCAAGTTGTGGGCGTAGACGAATGAGAAAGCCGGAAGGTTGTACGTGCCGTGGAAATTGAGTGCGTGAGAAGGGCCACGGGGAGAAGGTGTGACGATTGCGGGGTGGGAGCCGCTTGGGTGAGTGGGGAGTGCAGGCCTTACCCCGCCGAATGAATGCGCACCGAGGGGGAGGGTGGAAGCCGTGGCCGCTGGCGTCAGGCAGAAGCGGAGACCGGGAGCCGTGGACATGCGGCACATTGCTCAGGGATATGTGGAGCGGGTGACGATGGGGAATCGGCTGCCGCTGGATTTCTCCGTGAAGAGTCTGCGGATCGTGGACTTTCTGATCGACGAGTTGCGGAACGGCGAAGGCGGAACGGATCAGGCCGACCTCGGGCGGAACCTGTTCGGGCTCGGCGCGTACGTGGGCGAAGTCCTCGTACGGAACGCGGGCTCGAAGTGGGTCGATCTCGGCGAGCCCGAGCGGGACTACTTCCAGCAGCGCGTCGGCATGCGGATGGCGGACGGAATGCTGCGGAGCCCGCTCAGCAAGGTGGCCAACCGGTACGAGGTCGGCCCCGAGGAGTCCCTTGAGCTCTACTACCTGACGCTGCCGGGCCGGGTCCGGGCTGCGGCCTGAGCAGGGCCGAGCAGGGCAGGGCCCGCCCCAGGTCTCTTCCCGCAGGTCACCGCCGGATCGACGGAACCACGTCCGGGTAAAGGGCGACGCTAAACACTTAACCACTCACACCAAGAAATCCCAGCCCGACCGCCGTTGATACCTGCGGGAGGTTGCACGCAGGGTGAGTCACTCGTTCGGGTGGTTGCATCAATTCGAGTGTGGTGTAAGGGAGTTGGCGCGCTAGGGTCCTCCACAGATCCTCAAGGGAGCCGCCACCCGGCTCCCCGCACAACTCCACATACGAAAAGCGGCCTCAGACCGGGACGGCAATCCCGGCCGAGGCCTCTCCACTCAGGAAGAAAGCACCTTCCCCATGGATGACACGTACCTTAGCGCGCCCGGGTCCGTCCCCGTAGGCGTGCAGCACGTCAAATACCGGCATCTCGACCGGTTCACCGTGGTCGGCAATCACCTTGCCCAGAACCGCAATCTCTCCCTCGTCGCCATCGGCCTCGGCGTCTTCATCCAGTCCCTTCCCGACGGCTTCCGCATCGGCATCAAAGAGCTGGCCAGGGACTTCGACGAGGGCGAGCGGCGCATCTCCTCCGCCCTGCGGGAGCTGGAGGACGAGGGCTATCTGGAGCGCAGGCGGGTGCGGCGGGGGCGGGGGCGGTTCGCCACGCTGACCAGGTTCTTCGAGCATCCGGCCGCCCGCGTGCGGGCGAGTATCGACATTGACGCGGGGCCGGAGCCCGAGCCCGAGCCCGGCTCAGCACCAGGCTCAGCCCCAGGCCCACTGGCCGAGGACGGTTCGCCGACCGGAGCGTCCGGAGCGACCCGAGCGATCTCCATCCGGGGCAGGTCCATCGAACTCCCGCTCCCCACCCCCCGGTTGCCCGTCTCCGACGTCCGCCGGCAGATGGCCTGCGAGCTGCTCGCCGGGCTGGTGCAGTACGACCGGCGGCTCCTGCTGCCGGGGGTGGACGTGCTCCGGCTCGCGCCCGCCGTCTGCGCCTGGATGGAGCGGGGCATCACGGCGGACGAAGTACGGACCACCCTGCTCCGCAGCATGCCGGACAGCGCCGTCCCGCACCCCGCCGGGTTCGTACGGTGGCGGCTCGCCGAGCTGCTGCCCTTCGAGACGCCGACGCGGACCCGCTCCCCCTACCGCTCGCGACCGGCCGTCGAGCCGCCGGTCCCCTTCCAGAACTGCGACGAGTGCGGACTCGCCTTCCGGACGAAGGTGCCGGGGCTCTGCCGGGGCTGCCGGGCCACCGCCACCGCCACTCTCCACGCGCTGTGCATGCCCTGAACTCCCGTACAGGGAAGCCTGGTTACTTGCGCCAGAACACGTGGTGGGTGATCCCGCTCGCGCTCGGCACGACCTCCAGGTGGAACCGGTCGCGCAGCTCGTCGGGCGACTCCCAGAGCCGCACCCCGGCGCCGAGCTTCACCGGCGAGACCGCCACGTGGAGCGTGTCGACCAGATCGGCTTCGAGGAACTCACGGATGGTCGTCGCCCCGCCGCCGAGCCGTACGTCCTTGCCCTGCGCCTCTTCCTTCGCCCGCGCGAGGACGCTCGCCGGGTCGCCGTCGGTGAAGTGGAAGGTGGTGTCGGAGAGCGTGAAGGAGGGCCGCAGGTGGTGCGTCATCACGAACACCGGCGTGTGGAAGGGCGGTTCGTCGCCCCACCAGCCCTGCCAGTCGTGGTTCTGCCAGGGGCCGCGCTGCGGGCCGAACTTGTTGCGGCCCATGATCTCGGCGCCGATGTTGTGCGAGAAGTCGCGCGTGAAGTAGTCGTCCAGGCCGCGGCTGCCCCCGGGGTCGGTCCTATTCGGCCAGCTCGCCGTGGCCCCCGCCCACGCCATCAACTCCCCCGGATCGGCGTGCCCGAACGGCCTCTCCAGGGTCTGGTTCTCACCGGCCCCGAATCCGTCGCGCGAAACGACGAAGTTCTGGACCTTCAGCAGTTGTGGGCGGCTCATCCGCTTCTCCTCGTGTGGGGCGTGTGGGGTCCTGCACGGTCAACAGAAGGTATGACCGTTCCGAACGGCCAAACTCATCGCTGTCCCTTGGCCGCCGCCATTCGGACCAGGGAAGCAATCACTGCGGGCGCCACCGCGACCACCACCACGAGGATCACCACCAGGGTGGGATCCGGGCCGGTGTAGTCGCTGCGCACCTCCTGGTTCGAGGCGTACAGCGCCGCCACCGCCACCAGAAGCACCGACACCCCCAGCACGAACGCACCAAGACCCCGACGGGCGGACGGGCTGCGCAGCGGCAGCAGCGCGATCAGCAGCCAGATCACCGCGACGCCTATCCCGAGGACTCCGATGCCCATGGCCCACCTTCACTCTCACCTCAACTGCCCCCAGAATAAGAGCAGTTGACGATCTCACGGGCGTCCCGCCCTGTCACCTCTTCTCACCGATACGGCGTCCCCGGCCAGGGAAGTTCCGCCCAGACCGTCTTTCCGGGGTCGCGCTCCGTGACCCCCCAACGCGCCGCCAGCTCCTCCACCAGCAGCAGGCCGAGACCGCCCTCCTCGCCCGGGGCGAGCGGCTGCGGCGTCGGCCGGCGCTCGCCGCGCGCGTCCGAGACCTCGATGCGGAGTACGTCACCGAGGACCAGCCGCATCGAGAAGTCGCGGCCCGGGAGGTGGCCGTGCAGTACGGCGTTCGCGGCCAGCTCCGCGACGATCGAGACGACGGCGTCGGAGAAGTCGCACCCGTACGGGACGCCCCACTCCTGCATCTGCTGCTGCGCGAGCAGCCGGGCGAGGCGGGCGCCACGACGGGTGGAGGAGAGAAGCTGCTCGAACTCGGCGGCGAGGGTCGGGATTTCACTGTTCATGTGACAGAGCGTGGTCGGTCCGACCTACTCTGAACAGGAGCGACTCGGCGACTGTGGGTAGTTGTACGGGTGCGTGACGTACGTGGTACGGCCAGTCGGACGTGACTCAGAAGGCGGCACCGAGTGATGCAGAAGCCGGAGCAGGAAGCGACCCCCGAGACCCCTTCCCAGGAGGACGGCACCGCGCATCTGTTCAGCGCGCTCGGCAAGCAGATCAAGGCGTTGCGGGAGTATCGGGGCCTGAAGCAGACGGAGTTGGCGACCATGGTCAACTTCGGCGCGGACCTGATCTCGGCGATCGAGCGGGGCGTACGGACGCCGCAGCCGGAGTTCTTGGACGTGGTGGACGATGCGCTGGGCGCGCACGGGACGTTCAAGGCGGCCATCCCGGATGTGATCGAGGCGCTGAAGAAGAATCGGACCCGGCACCCGGACTGGTTCCGCAACTACGCCAATCTGGAGGCCCAGAGCGTCGAGATCTTCGACTACAGCACCATGGCCGTGCCGGGCCTGCTCCAGACCGAGAGCTACGCACGAGCCGTGTTCACCGATCGCAGGCCCTTGCTGAGCGAGGAGACCATCGAGAAGCGCGTGGCGGACCGCTTGGACCGGCAGAAGATCTTTGAGAAGTGGCCCGCACCAAGCGGAAGCTTCATCATCGAGGAGTCGGTGCTCACACGGCCGATCGGCGGCCCGGATGTGCACCGGACGCAGCTGACGCACCTACTGAAGCTGAGCAGAATGCGCACCGTGGAGATCCAGGTCATGCTGCACAGTGTTACTGAACACCCAAGCCTGGGCGGCTCGTTCATCCTGCTGACGCCAAAGGGGCGCCCACAGGTGGCCTACACCGAGACCTACGGCCACCCACGGTTGATGATCGACAGAGAAGAGGTCCGCCTCTACGCAGACCGCTATGCGATCATGCGGACACTGGCGCGTGACCCCGACGAATCCCGGGCCATCATCGAGAAGCTACTTGGAGAGCGATGAACAGCGTTCGACTCGACTGGTTCAAGAGCAGCTACAGCGATGGCGAAGGCGGCGCGTGCCTCGAAGTCGCCTTCGACTGGCGGAAGTCGAGCTACAGCAGCGGCGAAGGCGGCCAATGCATCGAAATCGCCGCCCACCCCACCACCATCCACGTCCGTGACTCCAAACTCTCCGACGCCAGCCCCGTGTTCGGCGTCTCCCCCACCGCGTGGGCGGACTTCGTCTCGTACGCCCGCCGCTGAGGGCATGAGGGTTACCCCTTTGGCCGAACATTGCGTAGACGTGTAGATGCCTCGGGCATCTAGTGGGAAGTGATCGGTAGAGGTCCCTCCATTTCCCTGTGAGGTAGTCCATGACTGAGTCGCATGTGACCAAGACACCCGTCGTCTTCCCGCAGAACCGCACCTGTCCGTACGCCCCTCCGCCCGGCTACGACCCGGTGCGCGCCTCGGGGCAGCCCGTCACCCGGGTCGAGATCTACGACGGGACCGAGGTGTGGATGGTCAGCGGGCTCGCGGAGGCGCGGTCGCTGCTCGCCGACCAGCGGCTGTCGTCGAACCGGGAACGGCCGGAGTTCCCCGTGTTCCAGCGGCGGCTGGAGGGAATCGAGCGGCGACGCGTGGAGCTGCTCGGGGTCGACGATCCCGAACACAACGTACAGCGGCGGAAGTTGATCCCCGGCTTCACGCTGAAGCGGACGGCGGGGCTGCGGCCCGCGATCCAGGAGACCGTGGACCGGCTGCTCGACGCGATGGAGGCGCAGCCGGAGGCGACGGCCGACCTGGTGAGTGCGTTCGCGCTGCCGGTGCCCTCGATCGTCATCTGTGCGCTGCTCGGGGTGCCGTACGAGGACCACGACTTCTTCGAGGGCCAGACGCGGCAGTTGCTGCGGGGGGAGGGACGGAAGGAGGTCGAGGCGGCGCGGGACGCGTTGGACGCCTATTTCTACGATCTGGTTGAGCGGAAACGAGCCCGGGAGAGCGGACTGCCGGTCGGGCTGCTCGACGACATGGTCGCCGTGTTCGAGGACACGGACGAACTGGTCAGCCTCGCGGGGATCCTGCTCATCGCGGGGCACGAGACGACCGCGAACATGATCTCGCTCGGGGTGTACACGCTGCTGGAACACCCGGAGCAGCTCGCCAGGTTCCGGGAGAACCCGGACGGTGTGCCCGCCGCCTGCGAGGAACTGCTGCGGTACCTGTCGATCGCGGACGGGATGTCGCGGCTGGCGCTGGAGGACATCGAGATCGGCGGGGTGACGATCAGGGCCGGGGAAGCGGTGATCCTGTCGACGTCGCTGATCAACCGGGACCCGGCGGTGTACGAGGCGCCGGACGAGCTGGACGTGACGCGCGGGGAACGGCACTTGGCGTTCGGGTTCGGGATCCACCAGTGCCTGGGGCAGAACCTTGCGCGGGCGGAGATGGAGATCGCGCTGAGCACGCTGTTCGCGCGGCTGCCGGGGCTTCGGCTGGCGGTGCCGGCGGCGGAGATCCCGTGCAAGCCGGGGGACACGATCCAGGGCATGGTCGAGCTGCCGGTGGCGTGGTGAGGTCGGCATGAGGAGAGGAGAGGCTGAGGTGGGTTCTCGTATGAGCATCGCGATCGACACGGACGTCTGCATCGGGGCCGGACAGTGCGTCATGACCGCACCGACCGTCTTCACGCAGGACGACGACGGAATCTCGGAGTTGCTGCCGGGGATGGCGGACGGGGGCGGAAGCCCGCTGGTGAAGGAGGCGGCGAGGGCCTGCCCGGTGTCGGCGATCACGGTGCGGGAGGAGGGGGAGGAGTAGCGGCGGCGGCTTGTGCGTCCGCGGCTGCGCGTCGGGGCCGCATTCAGGGGCGCGGGGCTGTACGGGACATGCGGCTCCGCCGCGTGGGCGCGACCCGCCACGACGCACCCGCACGACGCGGACCCGCCACCCTGCACCAGGCAGCCCGCACGACGCGCACCCGCTACCCTGCCTGCGCCCAGCAGCCCGCACGACGCAGACCCGCCGCCCTGCGCCCAGCAGCCCGCACGACGCAGACCCGCCGCCCTGCGCCCAGCAGCCCGCACAGCGCGGATCAGCGGTGCTGGGGCGGTGGGGTCCAGCTGTCGCCCTGCATGAGGTTCCCCAGACCCGCCCAGGCGAAGTTCATGAGGGTGGCGGCGGCTTCCCTGGCACAGACGCCCGGGGTGTCGTTCGCCCAGTCCGCGAGGGACTCGGCCGCGCCGACCAGGGCCTGGGCGAGGCCGGCGACCTCGCGGTCCGGGAGGTCCGGGTTGCCGCGGGCCTCGCGGGCGGCGTCGCCGATCAGATGCGTCACGAAGGCGGTGATCTCCTCGCGCATCGCGGCGACCTCGGCGGCGAACGGCTCGCCGTGCGTACGCGCCTGGTGATGCAGGACGGACCAGCCGTCGGGATGCTCCGCGGTGTGCGTGAAGAACGCGGTGAGCCCCTCCCAGAGCTGGCGGTCGGCCGGGGCATCGACCGCCACCCCGGCCTGCACGGCCTCGACGAGGGCCTTGGATTCGCGCCGTATGCAGGCGGTGAACAGCTCGTCCTTCGAGTTCAGATACAGATACACCAGCGGCTTGGACACCCCCGCCACCTCGGCGATCTGATCCATCGAAGCGGCCCGGTACCCGAGCCTGGCGAAACTCTGCACGGCAGCGTCCACCATCTGCCGCTCCCGCACGGCACGCGGCATCCGCTTGACCTTTGCCGTACCCCGGTCCGCCCCCGCCATGGTCCTGTCCCCTTCGCCCCACCGCATATGCCACCCCGGTCCCCGCAAGCCTACGGCGCCTGCGAGGCACCGCCCGCCCCCACGACGGGAACCGGCAGACGCGAAGGGCCCCGGCCGAGGTGCTCGGCCGGGGCCCTTCCGTGGGTGGTGCAGGTGGTGCAGGTGGTGCGGGTGGTGCAGGCGGTGCTTACGCGGGGACCGGCACGCGTTCCTTGGACGACTCGACGTCCGCGTCCGCGACGACGTCCGCGTCCGGCTTCGACTCGTAGTCGTCCAGCGGGGACGACGACGCCGAGTTGTACGCGTCGTGGTCGAGGATCTTCTCGCGGGCCGAGACGATCACCGGAACCACGACCTGGCCCGCGACGTTCGTCGCGGTGCGCATCATGTCCAGGATCGGGTCGATCGCCATCAGGAGACCGACGCCCTCCAGGGGCAGGCCCAGGGTGGAGAGGGTCAGGGTCAGCATGACCGTCGCGCCGGTGAGGCCTGCCGTGGCGGCCGAGCCGATCACCGAGACGAAGGCGATCAGGATGTACTCCTTGATGCCCAGTTGCACGTCGAAGATCTGCGCGATGAAGATCGCGGCCAGCGCCGGGTAGATCGCGGCGCAACCGTCCATCTTGGTGGTGGAGCCGAAGGGGACGGCGAAGGACGCATAGGCCTTCGGGACGCCCAGGCGCTCGGTGACCCGCTGGGTGACCGGCATCGTGCCGACCGAGGAGCGGGAGACGAAGGCCAGCTGGATGGCCGGCCAGGCGCCCTTGAAGAACTGGATCGGGCTGACCTTGGCGACCGTGGCCAGGAGCAGCGGGTAGACGCCGAAGAGGACCAGGGCGCAACCGACGTAGATGTCGATCGTGAAGGTCGCGTACTTGCCGATCAGGTCCCAGCCGTACTCCGCGATGGCGTGGCCGATGAGGCCGACGGTGCCGATCGGGGCGAGGCGGATGACCCACCACAGGGCCTTCTGGAGCAGCTCCAGGACCGAGTTGGAGAGGGTCAGGATCGGCTTGGCCTTTTCGCCGAGGGCGAGGGCCGCGATGCCCGCGACGACGGCCAGGAAGACGATCTGGAGGACTTCCAGGTCCTTGAACGGCGTGATGATGTCCGTCGGGATGATCCCGGTGAGGAAGTCGATCCAGGAGCCCGCGTTCTTGGGCTTCGCGCCGTCGGCCTCGGTGAGTCCTGTACCGGCGCCCGGGTTGGTGAGCAGGCCGATGACCAGGCCGATCGCGACCGCGATCAGCGAGGTGATCATGAACCAGAGCAGGGTGCGGGTGGCCAGCCTGGCCGCGTTCTGCACCTGGCGGAGGTTGGTGATCGAGACGAGGATCGCGAAGAAGACCAGCGGGGCGACGGCCAGCTTCAGCAACTGGACGAAGAGGTCACCGACGGTGTCGAGGGTGGTGGCCAGCCAGCCGATGTCCTGGCTCTGGGCCAGCCAGCCGAGGAGCGCACCCAGGACGAGACCGCCGAGGATCTGCGCCCAGAACGGGATCTTCGATATGGGGTTCTTCTTCTTGGGCTTCGCGGACTGCTGATCAGTCTGCTCGGCCTTCTGCGCGGGAGACTTCTGCGCGGGGGACGCGGACACGGACACACTCCGGTGAAGGAAGCTGCGGAAGGCAGGAGAGGGGAGAAGAGGGTCGCTGGCTGAGAGCTTCAGAGCTTCAGACGGAGCGGCGACACGCGGCCGAGACACGGCGGCAGAGATCGACATCGAGGCGCGCCACGAGCGGAACGCTCATGGGGTTGCGAGGCGCGGCGGATGTCGTCATGTCGAACACGTTAACACTTGTACTTTGAGAACATCAAAGGTTTTCTTTGGGGCAGGGTGGGGCGGGTGCTGAGCAGGCACGGCAGTGGCGGGATGAAAAACGGGCGGCGCCCCGGTAGTTGAGCCAGTGGCTCGGCTACCGGGGCGCCGTCGAATGTGATGCGGCTTACACCGCCGTCGCGTGGAGGCGTGAAGGCGTGAAGGCCCTACGCGAGGTCCTCCTGCTTGCGGTTGGCTTCCAGGCGGGACTTCGTCTCGTCGACCTTGGCCACGATCCGCTCGGACATCTCGTCGCGCTGCTTGCGGAGCAGCACGAAGCTGAGCGGCGCCGAGACGACGATGGCGAGGAGCAGCACCCACATGACGTTCGAGACGCCGCCGAGGCCGGACGGCAGTACGCGCAGGCTGACCAGGCCCCAGATCACCGCGAAGCAGGCGGCGAAAACGCCCAGGCGCATGGCGGAGTAGCGGAGCGTGGCGTTCTTGGTGCTCACGGCCTTCGTGCTCACGGCAGGACCTTCTTCTCAGCGGTGACCTTATGGGGGCACTGTCCAGTCAAGCACAGGCCCAAAATGATCGGGTCGGGGGTGGTCAGACGCGCATCGCCTGCGGGCTCTCGCGGCGGGCCGCGTCCGGGCCCTCGTACTCCTTGATGATCTCGTAGCGCGTGTTCCGCTCGACCGGGCGGAAGCCGGCGTCGCGGATGAGCTCCAGGAGGTCTTCGCGGCCGAGCTTGTTCGGGGTGCCGTAGTCGTCCGCGTCGTGCGTGATCTTGTACTCGACGACCGAGCCGTCCATGTCGTCCGCGCCGTGCTGGAGGGCGAGCTGGGCGGTCTGCACGCCGTGCATGACCCAGAAGACCTTGACGTGCGGGACGTTGTCGAAGAGCAGGCGGGAGACAGCGAAGGTCTTGAGCGCCTCGGCGCCGGTCGCCATGGTCGTCCGCGCCTGGAGCTTGTTGCGGACCTTGCCGTCCTTCATGTCCACGAAGTCGTGCTGGTAGCGCAGCGGGATGAAGACCTGGAAGCCGTTCGTCTCGTCCTGCATCTCGCGCAGGCGCAGGACGTGGTCGACGCGGTGGCGGGGCTCCTCGATGTGGCCGTACAGCATCGTGGCCGGGGTCTTGAGGCCCTTCTCGTGGGCGAGGCGGTGGATCCGCGACCAGTCCTCCCAGTGGGTGTTGTGGTCGACGATGTGCTGCCTCACCTCCCAGTCGAAGATCTCGGCGCCGCCGCCGGTGAGGGACTCCAGTCCCGCCTCGATCAGCTCGTCGAGGATCTCGGAGGCGGAGAGGCCCGAGATCGTCTCGAAGTGGTGGATCTCGGTGGCCGTGAACGCCTTGAGGGAGACCTGCGGGAGGGCTTCCTTGAGGGCGGAGAGGGAGCGCGGGTAGTAGCGCCACGGGAGGGTCGGGTGCAGGCCGTTGACGATGTGGAGTTCGGTGAGGTTCTCGTTCTCCATCGCCTTGGCGAGGCGGACGGCCTCCTCGATGCGCATCGTGTACGCGTCCTTCTCGCCCGGCTTGCGCTGGAACGAGCAGTAGGCGCAGGACGCGGTGCACACGTTCGTCATGTTGAGGTGACGGTTGACGTTGAAGTGGACGACGTCACCGTTCTTGCGCATGCGCACCTCGTGGGCGAGACCGCCCAGCCAGGCCAGGTCGTCCGACTCGTAGAGCGCGATGCCGTCCTCGCGGCTCAGCCGCTCCCCGGCCCGGACCTTCTGCTCCAGTTCGCGCTTGAGTCCCGCGTCCATACCCGGCCGCCTCCCATGTCTTCGTACGTACAAAAAACCCTCCACCAACCGTACGCCTACACCTCTTCCGGCAGTCCCCCGACCCGGTTCTCCCACTTGGTGGAGAGCACGATGGTGGTGCGGGTGCGGGAGACGCCGCGGGTGCCGCTGAGGCGGCGGATGGTGCGTTCCAGACCGTCCACGTCGCCCGCGCGGATCTTGAGCATGTACGAGTCGTCGCCCGCGATGAACCAGCAGTCCTCGATCTCCTCCAGGTCCTTCAGCCTGCGGGCCACGTCCTCGTGGTCGGCGGCGTCGGAGAGCGAGATGCCGATGAGGGCGGTGACGCCGAGGCCGAGCGACTTGGCGTCGACGGTGGCGCGGTAGCCGGTGATGACACCCGCCGATTCGAGGCGGTTGATGCGGTCGGTGACGCTCGGGCCCGAGAGGCCGACGAGGCGTCCCAGCTCGGCGTACGAGGCCCTGCCGTTCTCCCGAAGGGCCTGGATGAGCTGCCTGTCCACGGCGTCCATATGCCTGAAGCCTTCCATTGTTCAGCGATACCGCGAGTTTACGTATAGAATCTAAGGCACAGGGACTGAATCCCCTGTAGATCTTTCACCAGATCCAAGAAAAACTTTCAGAACATCCGGTTCTGACCTTGTAGCTCCCAGGAGAGTGACCCACCGTGTACACGTCCGAGATGGCCTACGCCCGTATGCGCGAGCTTCAGGAACTGGCCAACCGCTCGCGTGCTCACAAGCCCTCCGCCTCCGCCGCCACCGTGCGCGGCCTCAAGGCCCGTCTGAAGCGCTCCAAGCAGGGCTGACCTCCACCCCTTCCACCGATCTACGGGTTGCGGGAGCCTCTGTTGAGCTCTCCCTCCCACCGGCGGTACAAGCCGTGCGGCACTCCTGCCGCGTCGAGCACCCGCCCCGCGACGAAGTCCACCAGATCCTGGATGTGCGTCGCACCCGCATAGAACGCAGGAGAGGCGGGCAGCACCACGGCGCCCGCCTCGTCCAGCGTCACCAGATGCTTCAGCGTCTGCCCGTTCAGCGGTGTCTCGCGCACCGCCACCACCAGCTTCCGCCGCTCCTTGAGCGTCACGCTCGCGGCCCGCTGCAGCAGGTCCTTCGACAGTCCCAGCGCCACTCCGGCGACACTCGCCGTCGAGGCCGGGACGATGAGCATGCCCTTCACCGCGTACGAGCCCGAGGACGGGCCGGCGGCGAGATCGCCCGCGCTCCAGTGCCGCACGCCGGACAGGTCCAGGTCCTGGAAGGTGTCCGGCTTGCCGTCGGCGCCCCTGCCCAGCCAGGTCGCGAGGTCCTCGCGCCAGTGGCTGTCGCGGTACGCGATGCCCGTCTCGTCGAGGATCGTCAGCCGTGACGCCCGGCTGACGACGAGGTCGACGTCCTCCCCCGCGGCGAGCAGACCGCGCAGCACGGCGGCGGCGTACGGAGTTCCGGAGGCGCCCGACACCCCTACCACCCAGGGGATTCGGCTACGTTCCACGGCGGGCTCAGTCATGGGCGGAGCTTATCGGGGGCCGGATCGCACCGACCCGGCAAGGTGAGTCAGACGGTCAGGCCCCGGACCAGCAGGTCGAGCAGTGCGCACACGAAGAGCGCGATCCCGATGAAACCGTTGACCTGGAAGAACGCCCTGTTCAGACGGGACAGGTCGTGCGGGCGGACGATTCGGTGCTCGTACACGAAGGCCGCCGCGACGATCACCATGCCGGCCCAGAAGAAGAGCCCGGCGTCCGTGCGCACCCCGTACCAGACCAGCAGGGCCGTGGTGATCACGTGGCAGACGCGGGCCCCGTGCAGGGCCGCCGGGATGCCGAAGCGGGCCGGGACCGACTTCACGCCGTGCGCGCGGTCGGCCTGGACGTCCTGTGCGCCGAAGATCAGGTCGAAGCCGCCGATCCAGATGCCGACGGCGACGCCGAGTACGACCGCGTCGCCCGACCAGGTGCCGGTGACGGCGAGCCAGGCACCGACCGGGCCCATCGCCTGGGCCAGGCCGAGGATGGCGTGCGGGAAGTTCGTGAAGCGCTTGCCGTAGGGGTAGACCACCATCGGGATCACGGCGACGGGGGCCAGGGCCAGGCAGAGCGGGTTGAGCAGCGCCGCCGCGCCGAGGAAGACGACGAGGGCGATGCCCGCGCCGGTCCAGGCGGACTTCACGCTGACCGCGCCCGTGACGATCTCGCGGTTCGCGGTGCGCGGGTTGCGGGCGTCGATCTCGCGGTCGATGATCCGGTTCGCCGCCATGGCGAAGGTCCGCAGACCGACCATCGCGAGGGTCACCAGGAGGAGCTTGCCCCAGTGGATGTTCTTGTCCAGCTGGAACATGGCCGTGAGGGCGGCGATGTAGGCGAAGGGCAGCGCGAAGACCGAGTGCTCGATGAGCACGAGGTTGAGGAACGCCCTGACCTTGCCGGGCTGCGGCTGCGGGATTGCTGCTGCGGCGCTGCTCACAGTCCGTATTCCTTCCAGCGGCGGTCCACTTTGGCCGCCGTCGCCGGGTCCGACTCGACCATGTTCGGCCAGCCGCCGTCCCGGGTGTAGCCCTCCTCGGGCAGCTTCTTCGTGGCGTCGACGCCCGCCTTGCCGCCCCAGTACTGCTGGTACGAGGCGTGGTCGAGGTGGTCGACCGGGCCCTCGACGACGGTGAGGTCGCGGGAGTAGTCGACGTTCCCGAAGGCCCGCCAGGCGACCTCGTGGTAGTTCCGTACGTCGCAGTCGGAGTCGACGACCACGATCAGCTTCTCCAGGGACAGCATGTGCGCGCCCCAGATCGCCGACATCACCTTCTGCGCGTGCTTCGGGTACTTCTTGTCGATCGACACGATGATGCAGTTGTGGAAGCCGCCCGCCTCGGGGAGGTGGTAGTCCACGATGTCCGGCACGATGATCTTGAGGAGCGGCAGGAAGAAGCTCTCCGTCGCCCGGCCCAGCGGCCCGTCCTCCGTCGGCGGGCGGCCGACGACGATCGACTGGAGCAGCGGGCGCCTGCGCATGGTGATCGTGTCGATCGTCAGCGCGGGGAAGTCCTCCTGCGGCGTGTAGAAGCCGGTGTGGTCGCCGAAGGGGCCCTCGGGGAGCATCTTCCCGGGCTCCAGCCAGCCTTCGAGTACGACCTCGGCGTGCGCGGGGACCTGGAGTGGAACGGTTTTGCAGTCGACCATCTCGACGCGCCTGCCCTGGAGGAAACCGGCGAAGAGGTACTCGTCGATGTCGCCGGGCAGCGGGGCGGTGGACGCGTACGTCACGGCGGGCGGGGCGCCGAAGGCGATGGCGACCGGCAGCCGCTCGCCCCTCCTGGCCGCGACCTGGTAGTGGTTGCGGCTGTCCTTGTGGATCTGCCAGTGCATGCCGATGGTGCGCTTGTCGTGGCGCTGGAGGCGGTAGAGACCCAGATTGCGGATCCCGGACTCGGGGTCCTTGGTGTGGGTCAGCCCCAGGTTGAAGAAGGAACCGCCGTCCTCGGGCCAGGTGAAGAGCGCCGGGAGCTTGTCGAGGTCCACGTCGTCGCCGGTCAGGACGACCTCCTGGACCGGCGCGTCCTTGATCTTCTTCGGCGGTACGTGGGCGACGGAGCCCAGCTTCGCGAAGGCGTCCTTCACTCCCATGAAGCCCTGCGGCAGCTCCGGCTTCAGCAGACCGCCGATCTGCGCGCTGATCTCGTCGTACGACTTCAGGCCGAGCGCCTTGAGGAGGCGGCGGTCCGTCCCGAAGACGTTCATCGCGAGGGGCATCGAGGACCCCTTCACCTTCTCGAAGAGGAGGGCCGGGCCGCCCGCTTTGTTCACGCGGTCGACGATCTCCCCTACTTCCAGGTAAGGGTCGACTTCCGCCTTGATGCGCTTGAGGTCGCCCTCGCGCTCCAGAGCACGGAGGAACGAGCGAAGATCGTCGTAAGCCATGCCGTCCAGTATCGGACACCGACTACCCTTGGGCCCTCACCGGGGCCGCCAGTACGGCTCCTCTGACGCTGCTTACGCTCCCAGGGGGAAGCCACTCCATGCTCAGGGCACTGATGTTCATCCTGCCGCTGGCGCTGACGATCTACGCGTTCATCGACTGCCTGAACACCCCCGAGGAAGAGACCAAGCACCTGCCGAAGGTCGCCTGGGTCTTCATCATCCTGCTGTTCTGGGTCGTTGGCCCGATCGTGTGGCTCGTGGCGGGCAAGAACCGGCACGCCGTCCAGGGCGGCGGCGGCCCCTCCGACCGGTACCGGGGCAGGCGCACCCAGTGGGTCGCCCCCGACGACAACCCCGAGTTCCTGAAGTCCATCAAGGACGAGCAGAAGAAGGACGAGAACAAGACGGACGAGTCGCTCCTCAAGGACTGGGAGGCGGACCTGCGCCGCCGCGAGGAAGAACTGAAGCCGCGCGGCGAGGACGGTCCGGAGACGGACGACCCCAAGGACCCGGGAAAGTAGCCGGAACCTCCGCGCGGCCCGGTCCGGGTCCGGGTGGTCCGCTCCGGGTCCGGGTGGTCCGGTCCGGGTGGTCCGGTCCGGGTCCGGGTGGCCCGGGTCCGGGTGGTCCGGACGCCGCCCGGACCCTGACCGACCCGCCCGGCCTCCAGCGGCCCTGCCGGGCGCAGGCCCCCCGTCAGCCCTTCAGCCCCGGGTGCGCAGGCCTGCCAGCAGGCGGTCGAGGGTCTGTTCCGCGGCGTGCGGGTCCCCTCCCCTGGCGATCCAGAGCGCGGCCTCGTTCATCGCGCCCGAGAGCAGCCTGGCCAGGGGTTCCACCGGCTGATCTTCGATGGTCCCGGCCTCGGCGAGCACGGTCAGGGCCTCCGCGAGGTGCCGTCCGGAGGACTCCTCGTCCAGGGCCCGCCACTCTTCCCAGCCGAGCACGGCCGGCGCGTCGACCAGCAGGATCTGCCGTACGGCCGGGTCGGTCCCGGCCGCCAGGAAGGCCCGGCAGCCGGCCCTGAGCTGCTCCCACAGGTCCTCGTGCCGCTCGGCCTCCGTCGCG
Source organism: Streptomyces sp. NPDC054863 (assembly GCF_053610825.1). Classification (NCBI taxonomy): domain Bacteria; kingdom Bacillati; phylum Actinomycetota; class Actinomycetes; order Kitasatosporales; family Streptomycetaceae; genus Streptomyces; species Streptomyces sp. NPDC054863. Next base: position 38,477 of record NZ_JBSGZD010000008.1, read on the forward strand.
ACCCGCTCGCCCAGCTCTCCCTGCACCTCGGCGACGACGGCCCGGAAGAGCCCCGCCTTGCTGTCGAAGTGGTGGTAGGCGGCCCCCTTGGTGACCCCGGCGGACTGCGCCACCTCGGCCAGCACCACCTGGTGGTACCCGTCGGCGGCGAACCGGCGCCGCCCCTCGGCCAGCAGCGCCTGCCGCGTGGCCGCCCGCTGTTCCGCCCGGTTGACCGCCATGGTGCGCACCGCCCTTTCCATTTCGCGTACCCGAGGTATGCTAACGCCATGATTCACATACCCCAGGTATGCGAAATGGACACGGAAGGGCTCCTCCCATGACCGCCTCCACCACCAAGCTCGGCGGCTTCTACCCGGTGCTCGCCTCCCGGGACGTGGCCGCCGCCCGCGACTTCTACACCCGCCACCTCGGGTTCGAGGTGACCTTCGAGGCGGACTGGTACGTGAGCCTGCGCCGCCCCGACGCCCCGCAGTACGAACTGGCCCTCCTCGACCACTCCCACCCGACCCTCCCCGAGGGCCACCGGGCCGCGCTCACGGGCGGCCTGCTGCTGAACTTCGAGGTGAACGACGTGGACGCCGAGCACCGGCGGCTGGTGACAGAGGCAGGCCTCCTCGAACTGCTGCCCCTGCGCACGGAGGAGTTCGGGCAGCGGCACTTCATCGTGGCCGCTCCGGACGGGGTACTGATCGACGTCATCACGGTCGTCCCGCCCAGCGAGGAATTCGCGGCGCAGTACACGGGTGCCTGATCCCGCCTCCCCCTCCCCGGTCCCTGCTGCGCACCGCCGATATCCGCTGGCCCATTGCCGCGCCGTGCGCCAGGCTCTGCGGCATGCCATCCGAGGACGTACCACAGCGTCAGATACGTGCGCTGCACGGCGCAGAGACCGTCACCGTCTACCAGGCGTACTCGCCCGCGATCGGGCTGCCCGCCGTGCGGGACGGGAAGTTCCCGTGGAACTGGAAGCGGGACCGGATGACGTGGATCAAGCCGTCGTACCTGTGGATGGCGTACCGCAGCGGCTGGGCGTCGAAGCCCGACCAGGAGGTCGTACTGGCCGTGGAGATCCGCCGCGAGGGCTTCGACTGGGCGTTGCGGAACGCGGTCCTCTCCCACTACGACCGCAAGCTGCACCCCGGCCAGGCAGCCTGGAAGCGGGAGTTGAGGTCCTCCCCGGTCCGTGTCCAATGGGATCCGGAACGCGACGTCCGACTCCGGCCGCTCCCCTACCGCTCGCTCCAGCTCGGCCTGTCCGGCGAGGCGGTCGAGCGGTACGCGGACGAGTGGATCGTCGGGATCCGGACCGTCTCACCGCTGATGCGCACCATGGGCGACCAGGTGAGGGAGGGGCGGTCGGACCACGCGGCACTGCTGCTGCCGGTGGAGTCGCCGTATCCGGTGCCGCAGGGCGGCCTCCGGCACCTGGGGGCCTAAGCCTGTTCCGCGTAGTCCGCCAGGAGTTCCTCGTAGCGGTCGAGGGACCAGGTCGACCAGTCGTAGGGGGTGCCTGCGAGGGCCGCCGCCAGGAGCTCGAAGTGGACGTGCCAGCCCGCGAGGCGGCTGTTGCGGTCGGCTTCGTCGAGGGCGCGGATCTCGTTGGTGAAGCGCAGGACGGTGGCTGTCGGGCCGTTGGGTTCCAGGTGGAAGCGGGCGCGGCCGTTGACGGTCATCGTGTACTCCGCCACCCGGCCCGGGTCCCAGGCCGTGATGCGGCCCTCCTCGGTCCTCCGCGCGCCCGCGTACCGCCAGGTGAAGGTGGTCGGGGAGCCGAGGTGCGGGTCCCACGGGTCGGGGACCGCGAGCCACTGGCCGAGGCCCGCCGGGGTGGCGACCGCCGCCCAGACGTGGTCCAGGGGGTGCGGCAGCGGCAGTTCGTAGCGGAGGAACCAGGCGCCGGGGCGCGGTTCGGCCTTGCCGTGGGGGAGGGAGGGCGTCGCCGTCGTCATACGGAACAGCCTGGCCCGGCCGCGTACGGGACGCGACCGGGCCAGGCTGGATGGCTGCACGCCAGGCGTCAGACGCCCGCGTACGAGTGCTTGCCGGTGATGAAGATGTTCACGCCGTAGTAGTTCCACAGCCAGGTCGCGAAGGCGAAGAGGGCCAGGTAGGCGGCCTTGCGGCCCTTCCATCCCGCCGTCGCGCGGGCGTGCAGGTAGCAGGCGTAGGCGACCCACGTGACGAAGGACCAGACCTCCTTGGGGTCCCAGCCCCAGAAGCGGCCCCACGCGTCGCCCGCCCAGATGGCGCCCGCGACGATCGTGAAGGTCCAGAGCGGGAAGACACCCGCGTTGATGCGGTACGAGAACTTGTCGAGCGTCGCGGCCGAGGGGAGGCGGGAGACCGCGCTGTCCATGATCCGGCGGAGCGGGACCCGCGCCTTGCGGACGAACATCACGAAGCCGCCCGCGGCGGGCAGCGTCGCCAGGTGGGCCTTGAAGACGTCGGCGCTCTCGCCGAGCTCGGCGCGGACCTCGTAGCGGTCGCGGAGCAGGTAGCCGAGGGTGCCGACGGCGCCGACGTAGAAGACCGCGCCGCAGAAGATGGCCGTGGAGACGTGGATCCAGAGCCAGTACGAGTCCAGGGCCGGGACCAGCTGGTCGCTGTCGGTGTAGAGCCACTTGGTGGCGATGCCGAGGTCCAGGAGGACCGTGGTGACCAGGGGCAGACCGATCCAGCGGACGTTCATCTTCGTGAGGAGGAAGGCGAGGTAGGCGCCGACCGCGACCGTGGAGAAGGTGATGGAGAACTCGTACATGTTGCCCCAGGGGGCGCGCTGTACGGCGACCGCCCGGCACACGACGCCGGCCGCGGCGACCAGGAAGCCGAGGGCGGTGAGGGAGATGGCGATGCGGCCGTAGAGGTCGCCCTTCTCCGTACCGCCCGCGGCGCCCGCACCGTCCTCGGACTCCCGGGTTCCGGCTGCGGCGCGGGTGACGACCTGCGGCTTGTCGAGGACGGCGGTCGAGCCCTTGGCCCGTACCGTCACCGCCGGAGCGGCGGCGGGCCGGGTCAGCGCGGCGGCCGTGCGGCCGACCTTGCTGCGGCTGCCGAAGGTCCACTCGGCGATGTGCGCGAGGAACGCCAGGGTGTAGACCGCCATCGCGGAGTAGACCAGGACATTGCTGATCTGCGCGAGGTTCTCGTTCGTTTCGGTGACTGCGGCGGCTGCGAGGATCACGCGCGCGCTCCTTCGACAGGGGGTTCAGCAGGAGGGGGCGTCGCGGATGTCGGCGCCTGGGTGTGGAGGGAACCGGCCAGGGCGGCCAGTTCCTCGGGGAGACGGCCCGACTCGCTGCGGCCGAGCCCGGCCATCTCGACGACCGTGATGCCGTCGTCGCCGGGTACGGCACGGATCCAGATCCGGCGCCGCTGGATGAAGAGGGACGCGGCGAGGCCGAGGATGGCCGCGACGGCGCCCGCGAGGGCCCACATGTTGCCGGGCTGCTGGGAGACCTGGAAGGTCGCCCACTCCTTGATGTCCTTCTCGAAGGTGACCGAGCCCGCCCCGTCCGGCAGGTCCATCTTCTCGCCGGGCAGGAGCATCTTGGCGAAGGGGCTGCCGTCGGGCTTCTTGAACTGGGTCATCTTGCGGGTGTCGAGCTGGTACACGTTCTGCGGCAGGCCCGCGTCGACGCCGAGGCTGCCCTGATAGCCGGTGAGGGCGAGGGCCGGGTAGTCGAGACCGGGGTACTTGGAGAACATGCTGCCCTTGCCCGCGCCGCCGAAGGTCGGCACGAACACGGCGGTGAAGCCCAGCTGGGTCTTCCTGCCGTTCTTGTCGCGGTAGCCGTCCATCACCTTGACCGCGCCGGTGGAGGTGACGTTCGCGTCGGTGGGCAGGAGCGGGGCCGGGCCGCTGAAGACGGTCCTGCCCCTGCCGTCGCGGACGGTGAGGACGGGGGCGTACCCGTGGCCGATCATGTGGACCTTGGAGCCGCCGACCGTGAGGGGGGTGTTGACCTCGATGACGGCCTTCTTGGTCGCGCCGTCGGCGCCCTCGGAGTAGGTGATGTGGGACTCGTAGACGCGGGGGGTGCCGCGCTGCGGGCCCGTGCGTTCGTACGTACCGACGAAGTTGTCGAGGCGGAAGCTGAACGGCTCCAGGTCGTGGTCGCGGTCGAAGAGCGAGCCCGACTTGAAGTCGTCGTACTGGGTGAGGGTGTTGGAGAAGCCGCCGCCCTCGGTGATCAGCTTGCCGCCCTCGGACTTGAAGAGCTGGCCGGTCGCGAAGGCCAGGAGCAGCACGATCAGCGCGATGTGGAAGATCAGGTTGCCGGCCTCGCGGAGGTAGCCCTTCTCCGCGGTGACCGCGCTGCCCTCGGTGTGCGCGCGGAAGCGGCGCTTCTTCATCAGGGCGAGGGCGAGGGTACGGACCTCCTCGGGGGAGCTGTCCGTGCGCCAGGTCGTGTACGCGGGCATGCGCGTCAGCCGGCCGGGGGCGCCCGGCGGGCGACCGCGGAGCTGGCCGACGAACTGCCAGGTGCGCGGCACGATGCAGCCGATGAGGGAGATGAACAGCAGGATGTAGATCGCGGAGAACCACACCGAGCTGTAGACGTCGAAGAGCTGCACCTTGTCGTAGAGCGGTGCGAGCTTCTCGTGCGCCTTGAAGAAGTCGGCGACCTTCGTCTCGTCGACGCTGCGCTGCGGGATCAGCGATCCGGGGATCGCGCCCAGCGACAGCATGAAGAGGAGGATCAGCGCGACCCGCATCGAGGTCAGCTGGCGCCAGAACCAGCGGGTCCAGCCGATGAGGCCGAAGGCCTGCGGGAGGGGGGTGGTGTCCTCGCGGTCGTCCTTGGGGGCGGTCGAGAGCCCCTCCGAAGAGGCCTGCTCACCGTCCGGTGGGGGCTGGTGTTCGGGGGCTTCGCCCCCGGACCCGGCCTCCGGCCGGGTGTCCTCAAACGCCGGACGGGCTGAAGGTGTCTTGCTCATGGAACTAGATCCCCACCTGGAAGCTTCTCGACCAGCTTTGCATGCTCTGTACGGCGGAGTCCCAGAGGCCCGTGAGGAGCAGGAGCCCGGTCACGATCATCATGATGCCGCCGATGCGCATGACCCAGACGTAGTGCTTCTTCACCCAGCCGAACGCGCCGAGCGCCTTGCGGAAGGCGATGGCGGCCAGGATGAACGGGACGCCGAGGCCGATGCAGTACACGGCCGTCAGGAGTGCGCCGCGCCCCGCGCTGGCCTCGTTGATCGAGAGCCCCATGATCACGCCGAGCGTCGGGCCCAGGCACGGCGTCCAGCCGATGCCGAAGAGGACACCGAGCACCGGCGCCCCGACGAGACCCGCGACCGGCTTCTTGTGGAAGCGGTACTCGCGCTGGGTCAGGAAGGGGAAGGCGCCCATGAAGAAGAGGCCCATCAGCACCATGAGGATGCCGAGGACGATGTTCGTGGTGCCCTTGTACGACTGGAGGGTGGAGCCGAAGTAGCTGAAGAGCGCGCCACCCGAGACGAACACCGCACTGAAGCCGAGGACGAAGAGCGACGCCCCGGCGAACATCCGGCCCCGGCGCTGCTCGGCGAGATCGGTGCCGCTGGTGCCGGTGACGTACGACAGGTAGCCGGGGACCAGCGGGAGCACGCACGGCGAGAAGAACGAGACCAGGCCCGCGAGCAGGGCGATCGGCAGGGCGAGCAGCAGCGCGCCGGACTGGACCGTCTCGGTGGTGTCGGCGGCGAGAACGGCGGTGTCGGCGGCGAAGCGGGCGGTGTCGGCGGCGAGAAGGGTGACGTCCACGCCGGTCACTTCTCGGCGATCAGCGGGTCGATCATCTTGCGGAGCTTCTTCTCGTTGAGTGCGGCGAGCGAGCGGCCCGCGACCTTGCCGTCCTTGTCGATGACGATCGTGGACGGGATGGCCTGCGGGTTGAGGCTGCCCTTGGGGAAGCGCAGCATCAGCTTGCCGTCCGGGTCGTACAGGCTGGGGTATTCGATGCCCGCGTCCTTCTCGAACTGGATCGCCAGGGCCTTCTGGTCGTCACGGGTGTCGATGCCGACGAACTCCACGCCCTTGCTCTTGAGGTCCTTGGAGACCTTCGCGAAGGTCGGTGCCTCGGCACGGCAGGGCGGACACCAGGAGCCCCAGATGTTCAGTACGACGACCTTGCCCTTGAGGGACGCGACGTCGAGGTCCTCGCCCTGGAGGGTCTTGCCGTCGATCTTGGGGGCGGCCTGGCGGTCGGCCTTGGGAACCGTGTCGATGCGGTCCTTGCCGGCGACGAAGTTGCTGCCGCCACCGCCGGACGACTTGCTTCCGTCGCCGCCGCAGGCCGACAGGGCGAGTGCGCCGACGAGCACTGCGGAGACCGCGAGCGCGGTACGGGAGGTGCGGGCCGAGCGGCGGCGGGGGGCGCGGGCGGGACTCATGTGAAAAGTTTCGCATGGCAGTTCCATCGATCTTCCGCACCCCCCTACGTGCCCGCAAAGCCCCTTGCCAAGGGCCTATAAGGGGACGTCACGGGCCGAGCCCGGGCTACGCCGTCTTCTTCAGGAAGGCGTTCCAGCCGCCCGCCGGCTTCTGCCCGACCTGGAGGCTGCGCAGCTTCGCGAGGACCTGGGGGTCCTGCACGTCGAGCCAGTCGACGTACTGCTTGAAGGAGACCATGCGGGTGTCCTTCGTACCGGCTATGTGCTTGATCGCGTCTTCGACGGCGTCCATGTAGATGCCGCCGTTCCACTGCTCGAAGTGGTTGCCGACGTAGAAGGGGGCGCGGTTGGTGGTGTGCGCGCGCTGGAATCCCTTGATGTACGCGCCGGTCGCCTGCTTCTTCCACTCGGGGTAGCGCGAGGTCATGCCCTTGGTGGAGTTCTTCGACTGGTTGGCGAGCATGTTGTAGTCCATCGAGAGGACCTCGAAGCCGCGGCCGGGGAAGGGGATCTGCTGGAGGGGCAGGTCCCAGACGCCCTTGCGCTTCTCGGGCCACATCTGACGGCCGCCGGGCGAGGAGGCGTCGTAGCGCCAGCCCAGCTTCTTGGCGATCGGCAGCAGGTTGTCCTGGCCGAGCAGGCAGGGCGTACGGCCGCCGACCAGTTCCTTCTTGTAGTCGAAGGGCAGCGGGTCGAGGTCGGTCCAGCCGGAGATCGTCTTCCACTCGGTGACGAACTTCATGGCCTGGTCGATCTCGCTCTCCCACTGCGCGGACGTCCAGTTGCCGACCGTGCCGTGGCCGGAGCAGAAGTGCCCGTTGAAGTGGGTGCCGATCTCGTGCCCTTCGAGCCACGCCTGACGCACGTACTTCAGCGTCATCTTGATGTGCTCGTCGGTGAGGTAGCCGATGTCGGACGCGCCGACCTTGTTGTTCGGCGGCTTGTAGAGGTTCTTCTTCGTCTCGGGCAGGAGGTAGAGCCCGGAGAGGAAGAAGGTCATCGCCGCGTCGTGTTCCTTGGCGAGCTTCAGGAAGCGGGGGAAGAGGCCGTTGCCGACCTCGCCCGCGCCGTCCCACGAGAAGATCACGAATTGCGGCGGGGTCTCGCCGGGCTGCAGCGGCACCGGCTTGTCCGGCTGGTTCGGCTGCTTGCCGGTGTCGGCGGTCGAACCGTCACCGATCGGCTTGGCGTCCTCGGTCGGCGCGGGGGTGCCGTCCGCACCGGGCTTCTTCGTGCCCTGCCCCTTGTCGGTGGGGCCGGTCGGCTCCGAGCCGCTCTTGCACGCGGCCAGACCGAGCGCTGCCGCGCCCGCCGCTCCGGCTCCCAGAAGACCCCTTCGACTGATGTCCCGCATAATTCCCCATCCGCATTCGTCGCGCCTTCGGCCCATCAGGATGGACATGAGATTAGAGGGCGCGACGAACGTCAGGGTTCCGGCAAATTGCACATAATTCGCTGAGTGTTCGTGAAATCACGCGCCGAACGTGCGGAGTTCATGTGCATGTGCGACGGATCGGACGGGTCGGCGGGCGCGGGCGGCCGACTACGCGCCGAACGCCTTGGCCTTGCCCTTCACCGGCTTCGCCCCGGCCAGCAGATGCGCCGGTACGAGGTCCCTGGCCGGCTCCGAATAGCCAACGGAAACGATCTTGTCGCCCTGGTACGTGAACGTGGTCAGCGAGGCCAGCGTGCACTGCCGCTTGCGGGGGTCGTGCCACAGCCTGCGGCGCTCGACGAAGCTCCGCACGATCCAGATCGGCAGTTGATGGCTGACCAGGACCGCCTCGTGACCCCGGGCGGCGTCACGGGCCGCGTTGAGCGCGCCCATCATGCGTACGACCTGCTCGATGTACGGCTCACCCCAGGACGGCTGGAACGGGTTGGTCAGGTGGATCCAGTTGGCGGGCTTGCGCAGCGCGCCGTCGCCGACGCCGAAGGTCTTGCCCTCGAAGACGTTGGCCGCCTCGATCAGCGAGGGGTCGGTGGCCAGGTCCAGGCCGTGCGACGTGGCGATCGGCGCCGCGGTCTCCTGGGCGCGCTCCAGCGGGGACGCGGCGACGTGCGTGACGTCCCGGCCCTCCAGGTGCTCGGAGACCCGGTCGGCCATCTTCCGGCCGAGGTCGGAGAGGTGGTAGCCGGGGCGGCGGCCGTAGAGGACGCCGTCCGGGTTGTGCACCTCGCCGTGCCGCATCAGGTGGACGACGGTCAGGTCCTTGCTCGGACTTCCCAACGGGGCGCTCATGCGGTGGCCTCTGCTGCGGCGCGGGCGGCGGCGGGCAGGGCGGCGGCGATGCGCTCGACGGCCTGCGCGTCGTGGGCGGTGGAGACGAAGTACGACTCGAAGGCGGACGGCGGCAGGTAGACGCCCTGCGACAGCATCGAGTGGAAGAACGCGGTGAAGCGGAACGACTCCTGCTTGCGGGCGTCGTCGTAGTCGCGCACCTCGTCCGGGTGGAAGAACACGGAGAACATGTTGCTCGCGTTCTGGAGGCGGTGCGCCACGCCCTCCTTGGTCAGCGCGCCGGTGATCAGGCCCTGGATCTCGGCCGACACCGCGTCCACCTTCTCGTACGCCGCGTCGTCGAGCAGCCGCAGCTGGGCGAGCCCGGCGGCGGTGGCGACGGGATTGCCGGAGAGCGTGCCCGCCTGGTAGACGGGGCCGACCGGAGCCAGGTGCTCCATGACGTCCTTGCGGCCGCCGAAGGCCGCGGCCGGGAAGCCGCCGCCCATGACCTTGCCGAAGGTCATCAGGTCCGGCTTCACCCCGTCGACGCCGTACCAACCGGCCTTGCTCGTACGGAAACCGGTCATCACCTCGTCGGAGATGTACAGCGCGCCGTTCTTCGCGCAGGCCGCTTTCAGGCCCGCGTTGAAGCCCTCGCCCGGCGGGACGACGCCCATGTTGCCGGGCGACGCCTCGGTGATCACGCAGGCGATCTCGCCGGGGTGCGCGTGGAAGGCGGCGTGCACCGCGTCCAGATCGTTGTACGGCAGGACGATGGTGTCGCCTGCCTGGGCGCCGGTCACGCCCGGAGTGTCCGGCAGGGCGAAGGTCGCCAGGCCCGAACCGGCGGCGGCGAGCAGCGCGTCCACGTGTCCGTGGTAGCAGCCGGCGAACTTGATGACCTTCGCGCGCCCGGTGAATCCACGGGCGAGCCGGATGGCCGACATCGTCGCTTCGGTGCCGCTGGAGACCAGTCGTACCTGCTCAACAGGGTCGATCCGGTCCACGATCTCCTCGGCGAGCGCGACCTCGCCCTCACCGGGCGTGCCGAAGGACGTACCGCGTGCGACGGCTTCCTGGACGGCGGCGACGACCTCGGGGTGGGCGTGGCCGAGGATCATCGGCCCCCACGAGCACACGAGGTCGACGTACTCACGGCCGTCGGCGTCGGTGAGGTACGGACCGGTACCGGACACCATGAACCGGGGCGTACCGCCCACGGCCTTGAAGGCCCGTACCGGGGAGTTCACGCCGCCGGGCGTCACGAGGGACGCGCGGTCGAAAAGCGTCTGCGAAACTGGGGCGTCATAGGGGAGGCTCACACGGCAATGGTGTCAGAGGCCCGCCCGGTCTTGCGGACAGGTGTTTCACCGCACGGGTGCGGGGGAGGTCACTGGGACGATGATCGGGTTGCGCGGCCCGGGTCGCGAGTGGTCGGGTGGAGATATGCATCGCGGTGGCGGACTGGGTGAGGGGACCGACGATCTGGGTCCCGAGCGGGCCCGGCGCGGGCGGCACCGCAGGCGTGAGCGTGCGGGGCGCGCGGATGCCCCGGACATGGACGCGGTGGCCGGTGTCGGACGGGAAGCGGGCAGGGAGAGCAGGGTTGGCCGGGTGGGGGTGACCTACAAGTACTTCGGCGCCCCGAACGGCGCGACCGCCGCCCGTGTGCCCATTTCGATGCGCCCGGAGGAACTGGGCGGCGACGAGCTCGGCATGGGCGGCATGTTCACCAAGATCAAGCCGGAGACGATGGCCGCGATGGTCCTCACCGGCATCCAAGGGATACCCCTGCACAAGGTCCCTCCGCTGGAACTGGTCGTCCTGCACCCCGACTACGCCGTGGTGAAGCTCCCCATGACGGTCGTCGACCCGCTGCGCGGCGTCGGCGAGGAAGCGGTGGGGGCGGCGGCGTTCATCTGGTCGACGGTCCCGGACAGGGGCGGCCCGAGCGACGCGTTCAACGTCTACCAACTGCTGCACGAATGGCAGGACTTCAGCCACCGGCTGCACGAGGCGGGACACCAGGCGTACTGCCTGGTCTGGCCCTGAGGGCCCCGGATCCCCCCTCCGTCACTTCGCTTCTCCCATGCCGTCCGTTCATGCGGTTTTCAGGCCATTCTCAGGTGCTCGGAACGGCGATTGTCAGTGGCACCGCCTACGCTTGACGACATGTCCTTCACCTCTCCTACCCCCGATGCCCATGGTTCCGTGCGGTCCGCCGCCGCCGTCAACGCCGAGATCCGCGCACTCTGGTCGCGTGTCGACGGCGCGCTGTCGGCCGCCGACGAGGCGCGGTACCAAGAGCTGCTGGTGGAATGGGCCGAGGCGGTCAGGGCCGGACTGGTCAAAGCTGCGTAAGACGGTGGGCACGGCGCGGTAAGCCGGTGGGCACGACCCGCCGAAGCCGGGCAGACTCCCCGCATGCCCCTCAAGCACCTGCCTCAGCACCTCCCCCTGCAGCGCGGCATGCGCCGCCTGCGCAAGGCCGCCCGGCTGCGTCTCGACTCCGTCCGGCGCACCGTGGATCTCAGCCATCCCGCCCGCTCGCCGCTGGGCAGCGCCGTCGAGAACTGCGTGGTCTTCGAGGAGGGCGTGCGCAGACCCCGTGACTGCTCGGCGGCGGAGGCCCTGGAGCGGGTGCGCAAGCGCGAGGGCGAGGCATTCGTCTGGATCGGGCTGCACGAGCCGGCGCAGGCCGAACTCGACGAGCTGGCCGCCCTGTTCGGGCTGCATCCGCTCGCCGTGCAGGACGCCGACCGGGGTCACAGGCGCCCCAGGCTGGTGCGGTACGACGACACCCTCCTCGCCGTGTTCAAGACCGTCCGCTACGTCGAGCACGAGGAGCTGACCGCGACGAGCGAGATCGTCGACACGGGCGAGCTGACGGTCTTCGCGGGACCCGACTTCGTGATCACCGCCCGGCGCGGCGGGTCGGGGTCGCTCGGCCCGATCCGGGAGGCCCTGGAGGACGTGCCGGAGCAGCTGGCGCTGGGCCCCGCCGCCGTGCTGCACGCGATCGCGGACCACGTCGTCGACGAGTACGAAGCCGTGGTGGAGTCCGTGCAGGACGACATCGACGCGGTCGAGACGGCGGTCTTCAGCGCGGACTCCGGGCGTGTCGACCCCGGCCGGATCTACCAGCTCAAGCGCGAACTCCTGGAGCTGCGGCGCGCGGTGACCCCGCTGACCCGCCCGCTCCAGACGCTCGCCGACCCGCTGCGGCCGATGCCGCCCGTCACGCCGGGCCTCCACCCGTACTTCCGGGACGTCGCGGACCACCTCGCCCGTACCGTCGAGCAGATCGCCTCCTTCGACAACCTCCTCGACTCGATACTCCAGGCCCACCTCGCGCAGGTGACGGTCGCGCAGAACGAGGACATGCGGAAGATCACCGCCTGGGCCGCCATCATCGCGGTGCCGACGATGGTGTGCGGGGTGTACGGAATGAATTTCGACCACATGCCGGAATTGCGGTGGACCTTCGGATATCCGCTGATCGTGGGCGTGATGGCGGTGGCCTGCCTCCTGGTCCACCGAAGTTTCCGGCGCAACGGGTGGCTCTGAAGACGACTCACTCCCGGCAGAGGCAGAACGGATGCCCTGCCGGGTCCGCGTACACCCGGAAGATGCGCTTCCGGTCCTCGGTGTCGAGCGGCCTGGCGCCGAGCGCGAGCACCTGCTCCTCCGCCGCGTCCAGGTCCGGCACGTTGAAGTCCAGGTGCAGTTGCTGGGAGTCGTGGTCGGCGGCCGGCCACTCCGGCGGCCGGTGGCCGGGGGCCAGTTGGAAGGCGAGACGGTGCCCGTCGGGCACGTGCAGCACCCACCACTCCTCGTGACTGTGCTTGACCTCACCGCCCAGGATGCCTGCGTAGAACGCGGCGAGCGCGGGCGGATCCTGGCAGTCGAGCGCGACGAGGGCGTACGTGGCGACGGGCATGGCGATGCTTCCTCCACCGGGAGATCGTGATCCTTCGTACGGGAACGGCTTCCCCCGCACCGCCCGCGTCATGCCGAACCGGTGCCGGGCCGGTGCCGGGCCGGAGCCGGGGTGCCGAAACCCCCGTGCCCGCACGGACCCCCGATGGCATCCTGGCCCCGTGAACGGACCCCGGATCCACATAACCTTCGCCCCCGAACTCCACCTCTTCGTCGCCGCCGAACGCCGCGCCGGCCGCACGGACGCCGTCACCGACGGCGCCTCCAGCCTCGGTCACGTCGTCGAATCGCTCGGCGTGCCCCTGACCGAGGCGGGCGAACTGTACGTGGAGGGCCGCGCGGTCACCGCCGCGCACGTCCCCGCCGAGGGCGAGCACATCGAGGTCCGGTCCTTCACCCGCCCCCAGTCCGTCCCCGGCGCCCCGCTCCGCTTCCTCCTCGACGTCCACCTGGGCACGCTCGCCCGTCGGCTGCGCCTGCTCGGCGTCGACGCCGCGTACTTCAGCGAGGACGTCGGCGACCCTGCACTCGCCACCTACTCCGCGCGCGACCGGCGCGTCCTGCTGTCCCGGGACCGGGGGCTGCTGCGACGCCGCGAGCTGTGGGCGGGCGCGTACGTCTACAGCGACCAGCCCGACGAACAACTCCGCGACGTACTGGGCCGCTTCGCCCCCGTCCTCGCCCCGTGGACCCGCTGCACGGCCTGCAACGGTGACCTGAAGGAAGCCACCAAGGAATCGGTCGCCGAACTCCTGCGCGGCGGCACGGAACGCTCCTACGAAGTCTTCGCCCAGTGCACGGCCTGCGACCGCCCGTACTGGCGCGGAGCCCATCACGCCCGGCTCGCGGAGGTCGTGGACACAGCAGTGGCCGAATTCGGCTAGCCCCGTGCGACGCGGGCGGTCGCGCGGTCTTTCGCGGAGGCTCCCCTTCCACGGGTGTACGCGGCCGAAGACGCGGGGAGGGTGCCGTCATGCCGACCCCTCAGGACGCCCCGACGCCACGAGAGAACCCGACACGGACCCCCGCCGGCGACCCCGGGACGACCGACGCGATCGTCGTTGGCGCGGGCCCCACCGGCCTGCTCCTCGCGGGTGACCTCGCCGCCGCAGGCCTGCGCGTCACCCTCGTCGAACGCCGCGCGCACACCGCCGGCAACCTCACCCGCGCCTTCGCCGTGCACGCCCGCACCCTCGAAGTGCTCGACGCCAGGGGCCTCGCCGACGAACTCCTCAAAACGGGCCGGCAACTCACCCACCTCAACTTCTTCGGCAACCTCAGCCTCGACCTCAGCCGCCTCCACTCCCGCTTCCCGCTCGTCCTGATCACCCCTCAGTACGAGGTCGAGCACCTGCTGGAGCGCCGCGCCCGCGCCGCGGGCGTGGACTTCCGCTACGACACCGAACTCCTCGGCCTCACCCCGCACACGACCGCCGTCACCGCCCGCCTCCGCACCCCCGACGGCGGCGAGAGCGAGCTCAGCGCCCCGTACCTGATCGGCGCCGACGGAGTCCACAGCACCGTCCGCGGCGCGCTCGGCCTGCCGTTCCCCGGCGAGTCCGTCATCAAGTCGATCGTCCTCGCGGACGTACGCCTCACCGACGAGCCCGACTCCACCCTCACCATCGGCGGCCAGGGCGACGCCTTCACCTTCATGGTCCCGTTCGGCGACGGCTACTACCGGGTCATGGGCTGGGACCGCCACCACGAGGTCCCCGAGACCGACCCCGTCGACCTCGCCGAGGTCCGGCACATCGCCCGCGCCGCGCTCGGCAACGACTTCGGCATGCACGACGCGCGCTTCCTGTCCCGCTTCCACAGCGACGAACGCCAGGTCCCCGCCTACCGCACCGGCCGCGTCTTCCTCGCAGGAGACGCCGCACACGTGCACTCACCGGCCGGCGGCCAGGGCATGAACACCGGCCTCCAGGACGCCGCGAACCTCTCCTGGAAGCTCGCTGCCGTACTGCGCGGCCGGGCCGAGGACCAGCTCCTCGACACCTACCACGCCGAACGCCACCCGGTCGGCGCCATGGTCCTGCGCACCAGCGGCGCCCTGATCCGCATCGCCATGGCGCACACCCCGCTCCAGCGCACCGGCCGCGCGGTGGCCACCCGACTCTTCAATTCGCTGCGCCCGGTCACCTCGCGCGCGATGGGCATGATCTCCGGCATCGGCATCTCGTACGGCGCCCCGCGCGGCGCCCACCCGCTGGTCGGCCGCCGCGTCCCCGACCTGGCACTCGCCGAGGGCCGCCTCTACGAACTGCTGCGCAAGGGCGAGTACGTACTGGTGGCGGCGGCCGAGGGCCCGACCCCCACCGACGTACCGCCGCACACGGTCCGGGCGCACTGGGCACGGCAGTCGTCGCTGCTGATCCGCCCGGACGGATACGTGGCATGGGCGGCGTACGCCCCGGGGAAGCGGGCCGGGCGACGCAACGGGCAGCCCGGGAAGAGCTAGGCGGCGCCGACCCGCAGCAGCGGCAACAGCCCCGTTGCCGTTGCCCCGGCCGTCAGAACGTCAGAAGTAAACGTCAGAAGTAGTAGACGTCCCCGGTGTCCGGGGCCAGGACCCGGACCCGGTCGTTGGCCGGGTTGAGGTCCCGCGTCGCCAGGCTCGTTTCCGCCGGCCCCATCCGTACCGTCCGTACCTCCACCACCACCTCGACGGGCGCTCCGCTCACCCGCAGATCGAAGCCGATCCTGCGCGCGCCCGCCGCCCCGGCCCGCAGCGCCCCGGTCTCGCAGACCAGCACGGCGGGCGCCCGGCGCACGCACGCGCGCGGAATCCTCCCCTTCACCGGCGCCGAGAACGACACCCGCACCGCCCCCGAGTCCAGGCTCACCGGCCCGTGGTTCCAGGTCCGCAGCTGCATGGCCAGCCGCCCGCCCTGGTACACGACCTGCCCGTGGTGCCCGAGATCGGCCTCGCCTTCCTCTGCGAGGGCCACTCCCCCCACGCCCAGCGGGAGCAGCCCCGCGACCAGCACCAACAGCCCCTTGCGCAACAGAGATGACATGGACACCCACCTACCCGTTTCCTCCCAAATCCCCCACTCCACCCCTCACATGCCACCCTTATGCCCATGCACGTAGCCCGCTCAGCAGCCCTCTTCCTCGTCGCCGCCCTCTTCGAGATCGGCGGCGCCTGGCTGGTCTGGCAGGGCGTACGGGAGCACAAGGGCTGGATCTGGATCGGCGCGGGCGTGATCGCCCTCGGCCTCTACGGCTTCGTCGCCACCCTCCAGCCCGACGGCGACTTCGGCCGCATCCTCGCCGCGTACGGCGGAGTCTTCGTCGCGGGTTCGATCGTCTGGGGCATGGTCGCGGACGGCTACCGCCCGGACCGCTGGGACATCACCGGCGCGCTCGTCTGCCTCCTCGGCATGGCCCTGATCATGTACGCCCCGAGGGGCCGCTGACCGCCCCCCATATCCTCGTACGCACCAAGCACCACGCCATCCGCCGTCATACGTACGAGGAGCAGCCGCATGCCCAGCGCCCCCATCGCCGTCGTCACCGGAGCGAGCAGCGGAATCGGCGCGGCCACGGCCCGGCAGCTGGCCGCCTCCGGCTACCGCGTCGTCCTGACCGCCCGCCGCAAGGACCGCATCGAAGCCCTCGCCGAGGAACTCACGGCAGCCGGCCACCAGGCCATGCCCTACCCCCTCGACGTCACGGACCGCGCGGCGGTCGACGAGTTCGCCACCGCCTTCCGCACGATCGCGGTCCTCGTCAACAACGCGGGCGGAGCCCTCGGCGCCGACCCCGTCGCCACGGCGGACCCCGCCGACTGGCGCCAGATGTACGAGACGAACGTCCTGGGCACCCTCAACCTCACCCAGGCCCTGCTCCCGGCCCTGACCGCCTCCGGCGACGGCACGATCGTCGTCGTCTCCTCCACGGCCGGCCACGGAACGTACGAGGGCGGCGGCGGCTACGTAGCCGCCAAGCACGGCAGCCACGTCCTCGCGGAAACCCTCCGCCTGGAGATCGTCGGCACCCCGGTCCGCGTGATCGAGGTCGCCCCCGGCATGGTCAAGACCGAGGAATTCGCCCTCACCCGCTTCGACGGCGACAGCGAGAAGGCCGCCAAGGTCTACGCGGGTGTGGCCGAACCCCTCTCCGCCGACGACGTGGCGGAAACGATCACCTGGGCGGTCACCCGCCCCAGCCACGTCAACATCGACCTCCTGGTGGTCCGCCCCCGCGCCCAGGCCTCCAACACGAAGGTCCACCGCGAGCTGTAGCGCTCCGCGCACCCGGGCGGGTGGGGAGGGCACCACCCGCCCGTCGCGGTGCCTCCAAAAAATGTCTCACTTACACGTGTCAGTGAGACATTGATTCGGCACCCACCCCGGACGCGCGTCCGGCATGCACGCCGAACACCGTCCCGGGCCCGCTAGGCCCAATGGGCCGGCCGGTCGAGCCCCTCGGGCAGCTTCGTCGCCGCATCCCCTCGCGCCGCGTTCACCTGCGTCTGCGTGAGAAACAGCGCGGCGCTCACATCCGCCCCCCGCACGTCCGCGTCCCGGAAGTCCGCGCCGATCACATCGGCCCCGCGCAGATCCGCCCCGCTCAGATCCGCCGCGATCACATAGGCCCCGCGCAGATTCACCCCGCGCAGATCGGCCCCCGCCCGCCGGGCCCCCATCAGATCCGCCCCCCGCAGATCCGTCTTCCGCTTCTTCCCGTTCTTCTTCCTCGGAACGGCAGCGGCCCACTCCCCCCGCACCAGCTCGCTCACCCGCACCAGCACCGCGTTCACCTTCAGCCGATGCCCCTCCGCATCGAGCGCCACCAGTTCCTCGGCGCTCCCCCGGGTCAGCTCCTCGGTCTCGTCCCGCAGCCGCCGCAACTCCCCGTGCACGGGCCGCGCGACATCGAGCCGAAGCCCTTCCGCCACGTACCAGAGCAGCTCGTGCAGCTGTTTCATCACCGGCAGCAGCGCGAACATCAGCTCCGAACTCCCGGGCTCCTCACGCCAGTTGACCCCCGCAAAGGTCACCTGCGACACCTTCTGCCCGGCCCCGAAACAGTCGTACACGGTGCACCCGGAGAACCCCTCGCCCCGCAACCGCGAATGAATCCCGCACCCGAACCCCTCCCCCAGATTCGGGCAGGGCTTCCCGGCCGGCTTGTCGATGGCGAAGTCCGACGACTTCGTCAACGTCAACGCCACACAGCACAACCCGAAACAGCTCCCACAGTCGGAACGCAGCTCGGAAGTCTTCTCGGACTCGGACACGGACACGCGCGGAACTCCACTTGTACTGAAATCGGCAATACGGACGCACTGCCCTCGGCACCCTAACCGGGCTCCCTGCCCTCCCACTCGTACGGGTGAACGCAGGGGATCACCCACCCGACCCCCGAAATCCCGTCCTAGGCTCGCCCCACAACCTCACACAGAGCGGCCCTCGGCAGGGATTGCACTCCCGACCGAGGGCCTCACCACAAGGAAGAGGCAACTTCCCGATGGCTGAACACGACTCTAACCCTCCGACGCTGTTCGAACTCAGTGCCCTGACGCCCGAGGCGCCAGTGTCTTTCATGGACCTGAAGGACCCCAACTACGCTTACATGTTCGGGTTCTTGCAGGCCGACGGGCACATGTCCGAGGGCACGCGACACAGGGGGCACCTGGCCGTCGAGATCAACGTCCGGGACATCGCCATCCTGCGCGAGTTCCAGCGACTGACGCCGTACAACAGCAGCATCACCGAGCGCACCCGGACCACGAATTTCTCGGATTCGCATCACTCCGCAACGTGGACCCTGTGCGCCCTCGAAGCCCGCACCCGACTCAACGAGATCGGGCTCCCGTACGGCAAGAAGTCGAAGAAGATCACGCCGCCCAGAGCAGGATTCTCGCGCCGCGACTACCTACGCGGGGTGGTCGACGCGGACGGCTCCGTGGGCTACACGGCCCAAGGGTTCCCGTTCATCTCGCTCACGACGGCCAGCACTGCAATCGGGGCCTATTTCTGCTTCTACGGCAAGAAAGTCACCGGCGCTCAGCGGTACATCGGGCGCAACAAGCGCGACGACATTTACAACGTGATGTACCAGAAGGAATCAGCGATGCAGTTGGCGGCGCACCTGTACTATCCCGGCTGCCTCTCGCTGGAACGTAAGCAGCACGCGGCGGCGGCACTCGCCGCCTGGGAACGCCCGACAGGCATGAAACGGGTCGTCGGCCGTCGGATCTGGAAGTCCTGGGAAGACACCGTGCTGCTGAAACTCGGAAATGCAGCAGCAGCCAGCATCGAACTTGACCGTACCGAGAGCAGTTGCTCGCTACGCCTCTGGCGCTTGCGGACCGGCCAGGTAGCGGCTCCCGGTGAGGCCCCTCTCGACCAGTGACGAACCACGGGGTGGTCAGAAGCTCCCCACGCCGTGGCCACCCCGTGAACGCTCACCCCTTGACGCAGACGACCTGCTTAAGCTTCGCGACCACCTCGACCAGGTCCCGCTGCTGGTCCATGACCTGCTCGATCGGCTTGTACGCCGCCGGGATCTCGTCCACCACGCCGGAGTCCGTCCGACATTCCACGCCGCGCGTCTGGTCCTCCAGATCCCGAGTGGTGAACCGCCGCTTGGCCGCGCTGCGGCTCATCCGTCGGCCCGCGCCGTGCGAGGCCGAGTTGAAAGCGGCGGTGTTGCCGAGACCCTTCACGATGTACGTGCCCGTGGCCATCGAGCCCGGGATGATCCCGAAGTCGCCGGAACCTGCACGGATCGCACCCTTGCGGGTCACCAGCAGGTCCATGCCGTCGTAACGCTCCTCGGCGACATAGTTGTGGTGGCAGCTGATCTCCGGCTCGAAGGTGACGCGGGCCTTCTTGAACTCCCGACGCATGACGTCCTTGAGCAGGCTCATCATGATCGTACGGTTGTGCTTCGCGTACTCCTGCGCCCAGTAGAGGTCGTTGCGGTACGCCGCCATCTGCGGGGTGTCCGAGACGAAGACCGCGAGGTCGCGATCGACCAGGCCCTGGTTGTGCGGCAACTTCTGGGCCACGCCGATGTGGTGGTCGGCAAGCTCCTTGCCGATCGCCCGGGAGCCCGAGTGGAGCGAGAGCCACACCGAACCGTCGATATCGATCAAAATCTCGCAATGGTGGTTGCCGGCGCCGAGGGTTCCCATCTGCTTCATGGCACGTTCACGACGGAACTTCACCGAATCCGCCACCCCCTCGAACCGCCCCCAGAAGTCCTCCCACCCCGCCGTGGCGAACCCGTGCAGTCGCCCCGGATCCACCGGATCCGCATGCATGCCCCGCCCCACCGGAATCGCCTGCTCGATCTTCGAGCGGAGGCGGGAGAGGTCGCCCGGGAGGTCGTTCGCCGTCAGGGAGGTCTTCACGGCGGACATGCCGCAGCCGATGTCGACGCCGACCGCCGCCGGGCAGACCGCGCCCTGCATGGCGATGACCGAGCCGACCGTGGCGCCCTTGCCGTAGTGGACGTCCGGCATCACGGCCAGGCCCTTGATCCAGGGGAGCGTGGCGACGTTCTGGAGCTGGCGCATCGCGCCCTCCTCCACCGCCGTCGGATCGGCCCACATGCGGATCGGGACCTTCGCGCCCGGTACCTCTACGTACGACATTTCTCCTCAATTCCCCCGAAGTATGAGTAGCCCCCGAGACATAAGCAAAGTTCGCAAAACGCAAAAAGAGTGAGGGAGGCCCGCGAAAGGGACAGCGGACCGGCATCCACACCGGCGTGTGCGATACACATTGTGGTCATCGGCCTCCTCCGGGCGGCAACTACTTTTCCTCCGAAGGAGGCCTGGGAACGTGCCGCGAAAGCCGTCTGCGTACGTCAAGGGGCGCGTACCTGGCCTGGTGCCCGGCCTTGCACTGCTCGCCGCCCTCACCATCGGTGTCACCGGCTGCTCCGGCGACAGCGAAGGCCCGGACAGTGCGGTCGACGCCAAGTCCGGGGAGTCCGCCGCACCCGCCGCCCAGCCCGGCAAGTACCGCACGCTTCCCGAGCCCTGCCGGATCATCGACCGGTCCACGCTGAAGGCGATGCTGCCGGGCGCGGAGACGCTGCCCGACGAGCAGCAGCAGAAGCTGTTCGCGGGCGATCCCGCGGTGACCTATGACACGGACCGCCGGGTCGGCTGCCGCTGGAAGGCCGAGTCGCCGGACGCCACCCATCTGCTGAGCGTGGACTTCGAGCGGGTCGTCTCGTACGACACCGCGGTGAGCGACGACGACCGCGCACAGGCCGTGTACGAAGAGAAGTTGGACGCCGCGGACCTGCCCGTGCCGCCCGCTCCGACGACACCCCCCGCCTCCCCGTCCTCGACGGCGCCCCCCTCCTCCCCGGCCGCGACCGGCACGCCCGTAGCCCCCGGTTCTCCTTCCGGTACGCCCCAGGATCCCGACGCGACCGGTCTGGAGCCGCGTACCCTCGGCGGTCTCGGTGACGCCGCCTTCCTGGACGAGACGAAGACCGGGCCGGCCACGGCCCAGGACCGTACGGTCTCGGTCGTCTTCCGGACGTCGAACGTGATCGTGAGCATCAAGTACGGCGAGCAGCCGGGCGGCACCGGCCAGCTCCCGGACAGCAGGGCGCTCCAGGACCGGGCGCAGGGCCTGGCCCGTAAACTCGCCGAGCAGTTCTCCTCCAGCAGCGAGTGAGCGAGTAAGCGAGTGACCGACAGCAGCGAGTGATCCGCGCCATACGCAACAGAGAAGGAATGACAGGAACCATGTACCGAAAAGCCCCCCGTATCGCCCGCGTACTGACCTGCGCGGTCGCCGCTCCGGCGCTGCTCGTCGTGGCCGGCTGTTCGTCGGACTCCGGTTCCGGTTCGGGTTCCGGTTCTGACGGCGGCGCGAAGAAGGACCAGGGTGCCGCGGCGAAGCAGACGCCGTCGGCGCCTCCGACGGTGGCTCCGGCGAAGTTCGCGAAGCTGCCGGACGTGTGCAAGGCACTGTCGAAGGACTCGATCGAGGAACTGGTGCCGAAGGCCGAGGAGGCCGGCGGCACCGCGGACAAGTCCTCGGACCCGGAGGTCCGCCGGGGCTGCTCCTGGAAGGGCCTGGACGACAAGGGCGTGAAGGGCTCGCAGTACCACTACCTGACGTACTTGCTGAACCGCTTCGAGTCGAACCAGGCGCTGGGCACCGGTGAGTCGCGGGCCGCCAAGCAGCTGGCCAAGCAGGTCGCCAAGGTGAAGGGCAAGGACGGCGCGAAGGACGCCCGGACCAATCCGGTGAGCGGGATCGGTGACGAGGCGTCGATGACCTCGTACCAGGCGCGCGAGTCGGGTACGGACTTCCAGCACGCGATCGTGGTGGCCCGTACGGGCAATGTCGTGGTGACGCTGGACTACAACGGTGCGGGTTACTCGGGCGCGAAGCTGCCGGACTCGGCGGACCTGATGAAGGGTGCGCAGAAGGCGGCGAAGGAGGTCGTGGCGTCGATCGCCGCGGCGAACAAGTAGAAGTCGGCGGGCAGTAGAGGTCGGCGCGTAGTGGGGTAGTCAACGACTTGACTACAACTGGGCCCGGTTTGAGCGGCTTTGCGGGGGTTCGGTCCTTATTCGGGGGCCGGACCCCCGTGTGCGTGTGCCAGGCTGAGGCCGCCGGGCAGGTACCGCCGGGTGTGGACGTACGGGAGGGGATCGCGGGTGGCCGCGATGCAGTTGACGCGCACGCACCGAATACTGATCGGTGTGGTGGTCGCGGGTGCGGTGGTCATTGCGGGGATCGGTTTCGCGGGTTCGTACGCGGCGGTCCGCGAGCTGGCCCTGGAGAAGGGCTTCGGCAGTTTCTCGTACGTCTTCCCGATCGGCATCGACGCGGGGATCTGTGTCCTGCTGGCGCTGGACCTGCTGCTGACCTGGATGCGGATTCCGTTCCCGCTGCTGCGGCAGACGGCGTGGCTGCTGACGGCGGCGACGATCGCGTTCAACGGCGCGGCGTCCTGGCCGGATCCGCTGGGCGTGGGGATGCACGCGGTGATCCCGATCCTGTTCGTCGTCTCCGTGGAGGCGGCCCGCCACGCGGTGGGGCGGATCGCGGACATCACGGCCGACAAGCACATGGAGGGCGTGCGGCTGACCCGGTGGCTGCTGTCGCCGCTGCCGACCTTCAGGCTGTGGCGGCGGATGAAGCTCTGGGAGCTGCGCTCCTACGAGCAGGTGATCAAGCTGGAGCAGGACCGGCTGATCTACCAGTCCCGCCTCCAGGCCAGGTACGGGCGCTCCTGGAAGCGGAAGGCGCCGGTCGAGGCTCTGATGCCGCTGCGGCTCGCGAAGTACGGGATCCCGATCGCGGACACCGCGGCGGCGGGTCTCGCGGCGGCGGGCATCGAGCCGATGCTGCTGCCTCCGGCACCGGTGGCGGCGTCGTCCGCGACCAGTGCTCCGGCGTTGCCTGCGGCGCGGCGGGAGGAGGGGCGTACGGGTGAGGACGACCCGGGGCTCATAGCCCAGGAGCAGACGGCGGAGATGCAGGCTGCGGATGCCCAGGCCGCGGAGGTGCAGGCTGCGGAGGCCCGGGCCGCCGAGGCGGCGCAGGACCGGCCGCGGGCGGATCTGGTGAAGCAGGCTCCGGAGGCCGACGCCGACAGTGCCGCCGTACCCGCTCCCGCTCCGGCCGAGCAGCCGCAGGAGCACCCGAGCCCGTGGTTCGCGGCACCGGTCGGCCACGCGCAGGGCCCGGCGCAGTACGACGAGCGTTTCCCGCAGGGCGTCGACGTGGACGGGCACCCGGTGATGGTGCCGTCCGGTCCTGGCCGCAGTCGTCCGCTCGGGGGCTACCACCCGGACTACGACGCCGAGTTCGGGCCCGACTTCGCTTCCGCCGAGGGGGCAGTCGAAGCCGATTTCGTACTGGACGACGACGCGTACTACGACGCGTTCCGCAAGTGCGCGGGGGCGAACGGGGCGTTCCCGACGCCGCTGCAGTTCGGTTCGTACCTGGACGACCTGTACGGGCAGCAGCTGCCGGTGGAGGAGCTGGAGACGTACACCAAGCGGTACGAGGAGCGGTTCCAGCTGGAGCTGGACGAGCACATCGCCTGAGCGGCGCGCTCCGGTCGGTCCGCTCCGGTCGGTCCGCTCCGGTCGGTCCCTTCTAGTAGGTCCGGGCCTTGGAGCGCTTCTTGGCCGTCTCGCCGACGAAGGCGAGTGCGGCGCCGATGACGGCCATCGCGATGTAGAGCGCGGTGGGCGGGGCGAACCACAGGTGCAGCAGGCCCCAGTCGTTGTCGAACCAGGTGCGGCCGACGAAGCCGAGGATTCCCTGGATGGCGACGACCCAGCCGACGGTGAGGACGATTTCGTTCTTCATGGCCCCAGGATGCCGCGAGGCCCCCGGGGGGCGCGTCCTGCGCGGGACGGAACGGCGGGGACCGCCGGTCCGCCGAAAGATGCAGTGGTACCGACGGGACGGGTGGGCAAAGGGGCGGCCTCCACGCGGAGCCCGCCCCCTCACGACGGCGCGCGCTCGCGACCGCCCCCGCCCGATCCCCGCTACGCGCCCAGCAGCTTCCGCACCCGCTCCGCCCCCACCGCCAGCAGCAGCGTGGGCAGGCGCGGGCCCGTGTCGCGCCCGACCAGCAGCTGGTAGAGCAGCGCGAAGAAGGTCCGCTGGGCCACCTTCAGCTCAGGCGTCGGCTTCGCGTCCGCCGGCAGGCCCGCCTGGATCTTCGGGACGCCGTAGACGAGCGTCGTCAGACCGTCCAGCGACCAGTGCTGGTCGAGGCCCTCGACCAGCAGCCGCAGGGACTCCCGGTCCGCGTCACCCAGCTCCGCGAGCGTCGCGGCGTCCGGCTCGGTGCGGACCAGCGTCCGCTGGTCGGCCGGGACGTACGCCGTGATCCACGACTCCGCCCGGTCCAGCCTCGGCCGCACCTCGTCCAGCGACGCGATCGGGTCCGAGGGGTCCAGCTCGCTCAGGATGCGCAGCGTCTGGTCCTCCGCACCGGCCGTGATGTCCGCGACGGACGCCAGCGTCCGGTACGACAGCGGGCGCGGCGTGCGCGGCAGCTCGCCCGCCGCGGTGCCGATCGCCCGGGCGTACGCCGCCGCGTCCGCCGGCAGGACCGACCCGTCCGCGACCTTCGTGGCGAGCTTGTCCCACTCGTCGTACAGCCGCTGGATCTCCTGGTCGAAGGCGATCTTGAACGACTGGTTGGGCCTGCGGCGCGCGTACAGCCAGCGCAGCAGCGGTGCTTCCATGATCTTCAGCGCGTCGCTCGCGGTCGGCACGCCGCCCTTCGAGGACGACATCTTCGCCATCCCCGAGATGCCCACGAAGGCGTACATCGGGCCGATCGGCTGGACGCCGTCGAAGACCTCGCGGACGATCTGCCCGCCGACGACGAACGACGACCCGGGCGACGAGTGGTCGACACCGCTCGGCTCGAAGATCACGCCCTCGTACGCCCAGCGCATCGGCCAGTCGACCTTCCAGACCAGCTTGCCGCGGTTGAACTCCTTGAG
Source organism: Streptomyces sp. NPDC054863 (assembly GCF_053610825.1). Classification (NCBI taxonomy): domain Bacteria; kingdom Bacillati; phylum Actinomycetota; class Actinomycetes; order Kitasatosporales; family Streptomycetaceae; genus Streptomyces; species Streptomyces sp. NPDC054863. Next base: position 63,493 of record NZ_JBSGZD010000008.1, read on the forward strand.
GAACACCGTCTCGGCGAAGCCGCACACGCAGGTGTACGACAGCTCGGTCGACTCGTCGTCGTACGAGGTCACCGTGGTGAGGTCGCGCCCGCACTGCCCGCAGTAGGGCTTGTACGGGTAGTACGAGGAGCCGCTCGTGCCGTCGTCCTCGGACGCGGCGCCCGAGCCCTCGGCGGCCTCCAGCTCGGCCTCGTCGACCGGCTTCTGCGACTTCTTGCCGCCGGGCTTGTCCTTCGTGCGGTACCGGTCCAGTACGGCGTCGATGTCCGCGCGGTGCTTCATCGCGTGCAGGACCTGCTCGCGGTACGCGCCCGCGGTGTACGCCTCGGTCTGGCTGACGCCGACGAACTCCACGCCGAGTGCGCCGAGCGCCTCCACGAAGGGGGCCTTGAAGTGCTCGGCCCAGTTCGGGTACGCGGAGCCGGGCGGGGCGGGGACCGAGGTCAGGGGCTTGCCGATGTGCTCGCCCCAGGTCGAGAAGTCGACGCCGGGAATGCCCTCCGGCACCTTGCGGTACCGGTCGTAGTCGTCCCAGGAGATGACGTGGCGGACCTCGTACCCGCGGCGGCTGATCTCGTCGGCGACCAGGTGCGGGGTCATGACCTCGCGGAGGTTGCCGAGGTGGATCGGGCCGGAGGGGGAGAGGCCTGACGCGACGACGACGGGTTTGCCAGGCGCACGCCGCTCCGCCTCGGCGATGACATCGTCCGCGAAACGGGAGACCCAGTCGGTCTCGGGGGTGCTGCTCTGAGCCACGGTCGGCACGTCCTTGGTTCTCCGGATTCTGTGAAAGCTGGCGTAGGCCATTGTCCCAGACAGGCAGACGGTGGCCTGCCGAATTAGGTTGCGCCGGGGCCCAGGAGGCTGCGTGAAATACTCGAAGGCAGATCCCAGGAACTCACCAACAGGAACGGCACCCCATGGCCTCGGTCCCTTCGCTCGCCTCGACCGTCAATCAGCGCCTCGCGGACGCACTCTCGGCAGCCCTGCCGGATGCCGCCCCCGCGGACCCGCTGCTGCGCCGAAGCGACCGGGCCGACTTCCAGGCCAACGGCATCCTGGCGCTCGCCAAGAAGGCGAAGGCGAACCCGCGGGAGCTGGCGGCGCAGGTCGTCGAGGGCCTGGCCACCGGTGACGTGCTGAAGGAGATCGAGGTCTCGGGACCCGGCTTCCTCAACATCACCGTCTCCGACCGCGCCATCGTCGAGACCCTCACCGCCCGGGCCGCCGACGACCGGCTCGGTGTTCCGTACAACGAGAACGCCGGCACGACGGTCATCGACTACGCCCAGCCGAACGTCGCCAAGGAGATGCACGTCGGGCACCTGCGGTCCGCCGTGATCGGTGCCGCGATGGCCGAGATCCTCGAATTCACCGGTGAGAAGGTCGTACGGCGCCACCACATCGGCGACTGGGGCACCCAGTTCGGCATGCTCATCCAGTACCTGGTGGAGCACCCGAGCGAGCTGGACCACGGCGGCGCCGACAAGATCGACGGCGAGGAGGCGATGTCCGCCCTGAACCGGATCTACAAGGCGTCCCGGGTCCTCTTCGACTCCGACGAGGAGTTCAAGACGCGGGCGCGCGACCGGGTCGTACAGCTCCAGGCGGGCGACGAGGAGTCCCGTGCCCTGTGGCAGCGGTTCGTCGACGAGTCGAAGATCTACTTCTACTCCGTCTTCCACAAGCTCGACATGGAGATCGCCGACGCGGACGTGGTCGGCGAGTCCGGCTACAACGCCATGCTCGAAGAGACCTGCCAGATCCTGGAGGACTCGGGCGTCGCGGTCCGCTCCGAGGGCGCGCTGTGCGTCTTCTTCGACGACGTCAAGGGCCCGGACGGCAACCCGACGCCGCTGATCGTCAAGAAGTCCAACGGCGGCTACGGCTACGCGGCCACCGACCTCTCCGCGATCCGCAACCGGGTGGGCGACCTCAAGGCCAGCACCCTGCTGTACGTCGTCGACGTCCGGCAGTCGCTGCACTTCAAGATGGTCTTCGAGACGGCCCGGCGGGCGGGCTGGCTGACGGACGACGTCACGGCGCACCAGCTGGGCTTCGGCACGGTGCTCGGCAAGGACGGCAAGCCGTTCAAGACCCGTGAGGGCGAGACCGTACGGCTCGTGGACCTCCTCGACGAGGCGATCGAGCGGGCGACGGCCGTCGTGCGCGAGAAGAACAACGAGAAGGTCGGCCTCACCGAGGACGAGATCGTCGAGAACGGTGCGCAGATCGGCATCGGCGCGGTGAAGTACGCCGACCTGTCGACGTCGGCCGCCCGGGACTACAAGTTCGACCTGGACCAGATGGTGTCGCTGAACGGCGACACGTCGGTGTACTCGCAGTACGCGTACGCCCGGTCGAAGTCGATCAGCCGCCACGCGAGCGGCACCCTGGCCCCGCAGCCGCACCCGGAGCTCGAACTCGCCCCGGCGGAGCGGGCGTTGGGCCTGCACCTGGACCGGTTCGGCGAGACGGTGGCCGAGGTGGCCGCCGCGTACGAGCCGCACAAGCTGGCCGCGTACGTCTACCAGCTGTCGTCGCTCTTCACGACGTTCTACGACCAGTGCCCCATCCTGAAGGCGGAGGTCCCGGCGGACGTGGCGGCCAACCGTCTGTTCCTGTCGGAGCTGACGGCTGCGACCCTGCACCGGGGCATGGCCCTGCTGGGCATCCGCACCCCCGAGCGGCTCTGACCTTCTCCGTACGTACGGGAACGGCCCCGGCGGGAGTGATTCCGCCGGGGCCGTTCACGTACCCGTATCCGTGCCCCGATCCGCTCGCGCGCCTGCTCGCGCGCCTGCTCGCGCGGCTGTTCAGGGCCCGCTCAGGGGCCCGTTCCCGGCTCGTCGACGAGCGGCTTCTCCCACGCCGTCGAGCCCAGCGGGTGCACGTACTCCGGCCGTCCGGCGGAACCGCTCGTGCGGAACGGTGTGCCGTGGTTGTCGATGCGCTGGATGCCGCGCTTCCCGCCGCTGGACCACTCCAGCTCCAGGTACCAGGTGACGTCCTGGGCGCGGGCGCGGGCCTTGACGTAGAAGACCTCGGGGTCGGTCTCACTGATCTTGTACGGGAAGTCCCGCTGGCCCGCGTGCGGAGCGGTGACGGGTCGGCCCGCGTCGAGGTCCACGGTGAAGGACTTGGTGTCGACGTTGCCGCCGCAGCCGACGCCTGCGGCGTACCGGTTCCAGGGCAGCGGGGCACTGCTCCGTACGACGCGCACATGCAGTGCCTCCAGCACGACGGTCTCCTTCGAGCGGCCCTGGAGGGTCAGCGCGACGAGCTGGTCGTCGGCGGAGACGGCCTTGTACGAGGCGGCCCAGCCGGGGGCTTCCTGCTCGCCGGGCGGCGGGGCGACCCGCTGGGGCGGGGCGTCAACGAGGAAGTACTGACTGCACGGAGTCTCGTAGACGAAGGGGCGGACGGCGGCGGAGAAGGGGACTGCGGTGCTGCCGTCGCTCTTTCCCCCGCCTCGGCCGCTGCTCTCGCCCTGCTCCTGACCCTGACCCTGGACCTGGCCCTGGCCCTGACCCTCTTGTCCCTTACCCCGAGAACCGGGCGAGGGGGCGCCTGTGCGGTCGGGCGAGCCGGGCGCGGAACCGGACGGCGCGGCGGACGAGGGCGACTTCGCCGGACCGTCGTCGGTGGTCGGCCCCGCGCTCGGCCCGGCCGAGGACACGGCACCCACCGCCCGCCCACCGGATCCTTCGTCCCCCGTGGCGCCGAGCAGGTGCGTACCCCACACGGCAGAGGCGGCCACCGCCAGAGCGGTCCCGACCCCGATGAGCACATTGCGCCGCCGCTTGCGGCCGGAGGCGCCGGAGGCGACGGGGACACCGCTGTCGCCGCTACGGAGCGAGACGAGCGGATCGGGCTCTGGCTCCGGCTCCGGCTCCGGCTCCGGCTGCACGGCAGCCGACTGCGCGGGCTCCGGTCCTACGGGCTCCGCTTCCGGAGCCGGAGCCCCCCTCTTCCCCCGCTCCGCGTCCGCCAGGATCCACAGCCTGTGCACCCGCACCATCTCGTCGGGAGTGGCTCTGCACAGCCGGGCCAGCCGCTCCACCGGGGCGAATTCCGTCGGCACGGCGTCCCCGTTGCAGTACCGGTGAAGCGTCGACGTACTCATGTGCAGCCGCTTGGCGAGCACTCCGTAGCTGAGCCCCGAACGGTCCTTCAGCTCCCGCAGGGATTCCGCGAGTTCGGCCGTTCCCCCAGTGTCGGACACCGGTCCCATCCCATCCCGGCGTTCCAAGAACGCCGCATCACCGCAGGTCAAAGCCGGTACGAGCGTTCCACCCATCCCCAACTCCCCGTCAGCCCTGGCGGCTGGGACGGCCCGTCGTACAAGCTCTGGGCATCAAAGCACGCCGCTCCCGGCAACCGGTCGAGCGGCCCCTGTCACACACGCCGCACCACACGCCGCATCCCACACCGAAATGAGATCCGTCATGTCCGCACGCACCGCACGCCGTTCCCGTCTGTTCGCCGCCTCGGCGGTGGCCCTCGCCGCGACGCTCTCCCTCACCGCCTGCGAGAGCGGCGAGGGCACCAAGGACGCCGGCGCCGCACGTACGTCCGCCCCCTCCGGCGCTCCCTCCGGACCCGCCACCGACGACAAGCCCGACGGGACGTCCAAGCCCGGCCAGTCCGGCGGCGACACCCAGCAGTCCTCCTCCGGCAGCGGCAGCGCAGGCTCCAGCACCGGCAGCAAGAGCTCCGGCGGTACGGACACCGGCAAGGGCAACGGCAGCAGCACCGGCAGCGGTACCAACGACCCCCACGCCCCCGCCCAGCGCGCCCGCTGCGACGCCTCCCACATCAAGGTGACCGCCCAGGTGGTGAGCCGCCCCCTCAACACCATGATCCTCACGGCCACCAACAAGGGCTCGAAGCTCTGCGACCTCTTCTACGCCCCGGTCGTCCGCTTCGAGGGCGCGCAGTCCGTACCGCCGTCCATGAAGGACACCCAGCCGCAGGCCGTGGTGAGCCTGAAGCCCGGCGAGAGCGGGTACGCCGCCGTGAAGCTCTCCTCCCCGACGGGCACCCCGGACCCCGGCTACACCGCGAAGTCCCTCTCCCTCGGCTTCTACGACGCCGGGCACCGCAATGTGGACGGCTTCGTCAGCGTGGGCCTGCCCGCCAAGGGCGTCTACGTCGACTCCTCGGTCAAGGTCTCCTTCTGGCAGTCCTCCCCCGACGACGTCAGCAGCCTCTGACCGGGGCACCGCCGGCCGGGCCGCCCTCGACCGGCAGCACCCCCTGCTCCGCCGCGCACCTCTCGAACAGCGACGCCACCGGCCCGTGCGGGACCGTCGCCAGGTGCGCGGTGGAGCGGTGTTCGGCGGCGGTCGGGCCGATCAGCCGGAGCTTGACGGCCTCCAACGGCAGGCGCGGCACCTTCCGCTCCTGCCAGACCCCGGGCACGAACAGCCCGCGTCCGGCGCGCGACCTGGTCACCTGCACCACCCGCCCGGATGCGGCCAGTTCCTCCCGTACGGCCTTGAAGCGGGCCGGGCTCCAGCCGGTCCACTGCTTGACCATGCGGTCGGTCGGGTCGGGCAGCGCGGCCAGCATCAGGAAGTACGCCGCCGCGTCCGCGCTCAGCCCGTAGGCCGCCGCACAGGCCGGGACCAGGTGCGGCACCGACCGCGCGGGATGCTGCGCCCACCCGGCTTCGCTGCCACCCGCGCACTCCGCCGCCTGTTCCCCCGCTTGCTCCCCGGCGAGCTGCCCCGCCCGCTCCCCCGCGAGCTGCTCACCCAGTTCGCCGAACTCGGGCGACAGGAGTATCCGCAGGTCCGCGATGCCCGGCAGCCCGCTCCTCGCCGGGACCCACTGCGAGGGCAGCACCGAGTCCAGGTAGTCGTCCAGCCGGTCGAGAACCGGGTCGTCCGCCCCGGAGAGCAGGGCCGGGTCCACCCGGACATTGCGCATGTCGTACGTGACGTCGTCCTCCACCGTCACGGCGGGATGCGTGGTCAGGCCCGCGTCCTCGGGCGATTCGGGGGCGCCCATCAGGTAGTTGGACTGCACGGAGAAGAGGGTGAGCGGGCCGGGACCCGCCGCCAGTTCGGACCTCAGCCGGCCGATCGCCGCACCGACGGCCGGCCGGACGGGGTCGCCCACCCGGGTCCGGTACGCCAGCCAGGCAGCGACCCGCACCGGGCCGAGCAGGTCGGGCGGTCCGGCGAGGGGCGGCAGGCCGGAGTCGAGCACCGCCTCCCCGGTGGCGAGCCGTCCGGCGAGCGCCTCGAACCGGAAGGTGGGCCACCACATCCTGTCCCGGCCCCGGTCGCGCGGGAGCGCGTGCTCTCCCTTGGGCCGTACGGACTCCTTGCCCGCGAGCGGGAGCAGTTCGATCGGTGCGGGCAACGGCTCCCCGAACCGATCCAGCCACCAGCGCAGCGCCCGCCCGACGTGCGGCCCGTCGGTCCACAGCCGCTCGGGGTCGTCGGGCAGCAGCCGCTCGTACAGCGCGGTGACGTCGGCCCGGTCCAGCAGTCCGGCCATGCCGTCCGCCGTGGCGTCGACCTCCGCGCGCTTCAGCTGCCAGCTCTCCGGCCAGGCCGTCGTGGTGAACACCGGGTTCACCGCGGCGAGTTGGTACGGGTCACAGTCCAGGTGAGCGACGAGCAGCAGTGCCGCGCCCGCCACCGACATGCCGGTCCGCCGGGCGAACGCGACGGCCAGCTCGGGCCGGGCGGGCACCCGCCCCCGCTCCGCCCACAGCTCGGCGAACCGTGCGTACCAGGAGGCGTCCCGCTGCGGTTTCAGCAGTTGCGCGGAGGTGGCCCCGCAGCCGCCCGCGGCCAGCGGCCCGCCTTCGCCGAACTCGCCCTGCGGGGCGTACTCCAGCAGCGTCCGGTGGTTCGGCGAGGCGTCCAGCACGACGGCGGCGGAGGTCTCCGTCCGGTAGGCCGCCCCGACGAATCCGGCGCGCTCGCCCTTCCATTCCGTACGGACGATCCGCCAGCGGCCGGCGTGCTCGGCGGCGCCTGCGACGAACGGCAGGTTCGCGTAGTCGGCGAACACCGCCGGTCCCGCGGCGCTCCGGTTCGGGCCGCGGGACTCGTGGGTCAGGGCCTGGCGGGCGGTGAAGGCGTGCAGCCCCGTCAGCTGTCCGGCCAGGCCGTAGCCCGCTTCGAACTTGGCGCTCGGAGCCGTGAGTTCGCCCCGCCAGATCGCGGCGGACGTGTCCATCGCCAACTCCACCAGCCGGTGACACACCAGGCCGAGGCCGCTCCGGGCGAGCTCTCCCCCGCGCACCCCCGCACCCTTCCCCGCACGGGCCCCCACGCCATCGCCCGCACCCCGCGAAACCCCTGCCGGGACACGGCCGCCGTCGCCCTCGCCCCGCGAAACCCCTGCCGAGGCGCTCTCCCCACCGCCGTCCTCCCCGCAGACAGGAGCCGCCCGCCACCCCTCCGGAGCCAGCCGTCCCACCGTCCGCTCCAGCCCCACCAGACAGTTGGCCCCGACCTGGAGCACATACCCCCGGTCCCCCAGCCGGACCCGCTCGCTCGCGTAGACGGACTTCGCACCCGTCCCGGCGAGCAGCCGGGCCACCTCCTCGCGGTCCTCGGCCACTCCTTCCGGCAGCGCGGCCCGCACCAGTCCCACCACGTCCACCGCCGCGAACTGCTCCGCCGCCCCCGCGTCCTTCAGTACCGTGTCCACGGCGACGCCCGCGTGCGCGAACCGGCCCAGCAGCAGGGCGAGCTGCTCCAGCGAGACGCCCCGCGCCAGCAGTTCCCGCTCCGCCGCGCACCATTCCCGCAGCACCTCGTGGCCCATCCCGTGCGCATACAGCGGCGGCAGCTCGGCCCAGCCCTTGGCCTCGTGCGGCTGGTACCAGGTGTTGCCGCCGTAGGTGACGTCGCCCCGCATGTCGAGTCCCGCCCGCAGCAAGGCCCTCAACTCCCGGGCGAACCGCGGGTCCGCCCGTACGAACCGCAGTTCCGGCCGCCGCTCCACGTGCACCGAGTGGAGCTTGATCCCGCCCAGCAGCTCCGGCGGGTCCGTGACCGGCACCCCGTGCTCCAGCAGCAGGTCGGCCAGGTCCAGGGGCAGTCCCTGCGGGCAGCCCCGGCGCGACGGGTCGTACCAGATGTCCACCGGCACCCCGTCGGCCGCCAGCCGTGGCGCCAGCCGCTCCGCCAGGTCGTACAGCAACTCCTTCGGCCTGCGTCGCTCGTTGAGCGAGTCCATGCAACGGCGCAGCCACTTCGCCGCCGCCCCCTCGGCCAGTCCCGGTTCCTGCCCGGTCAGCCGGGCCATCAGCCCACTGCGGTCGAGCAGCTCCGCCCAGAGCCTCTGCCAGGACGCCCAGCTGCCCGGAACCAGCCGCAGCACCCCCGCCCGCACGGCCTCCGGTTCACGCGCCACCGCCAGGTCGAAGGCCTTCCCCTTCAGTACGTCCGTCCAGAACTCGTCCTTGTTCAGCCAGATGTCCCGCACCAGCCCCGAATCGACGAGGACCGCCGCAAGCTCCTGCTCCGGATCGAGCCCCGCGCCCTTGGCCACCTTGCGCACATCCGCCGCAAGCTGCGGATGGACCCCGCCGCCCCCGCCCGCGGCTGCCGCGCGCCGGGTCACCAGCTCCCGGAACTCCGCCGCCCGCGCGGGCGTGCAGGCACCCTTGGCGCCCAGTTCCTTGGCGCGCGCCCGCACCGCCGTGGCCGACAGTGCCTTCGCGTCCGCGTACTTCAGGTACCGCTCCCGCACCCACGCCTGGTCCATCGGGCGCCCGCGCTCCCGCTCCGCCTTCCTGGCCCGCCCGAAGTAGGCCGCCGCCGCGTCCAGGTCCGGCCCGTACTCGCCGCCGAGACAGGCTTCCGCCGCCGCGTCGAGGAACACCGGCAGCAGCACCGGCGCGGACTTCTCCAGCCCTTTGAGGAAGGCGTCGATGCTCTTCTTGTACGACCCGCACTCGCGCAGCCCGTCCGCCGCTTCGAGCACGGCCTCCACCATGGAGGGATGTGCCGCCAACGCCCGCTCGGGGAAGGGCAGTTCGGAGCTCTCCCCCCGACCCGACAGCCCCGTCCCGAACCCCTCCGCCCGCTCCCAGCCGCGGTACCCCATCACCACGTCCCGGTACGGAGCGGTCTCCTCCGCCATCACCTGCACGAGGCGCCACCCGCTGACAGCGTGGACGTAGGCCCGCGCGATCAGCCCTTCCTCAACCTCGCCCGCCTCACCCGCCTCGCCCGTCTCACTCAGCCCTTCCCCGGCCTCACCCGCGGCACCGTCCCCCGCCCGGACCCCGCCCCCGATGCCGTCCCGGACCCGGACCCCCGCTTCTTCCAGCGCCTCCCGCCACGCCGGATCGGCTGCCGCCAGCTCCTCCGGTACGGCGACGCCCGAAGCCGCCCACTCCTTCGCCCGCTCCGCGCACTCCTGCCCGTGCGCCCGGGCGATCTGCTTCAGCCGCCGCATCCGCGCCAGCTCCGGATGCCCCTCCAGCGTCCGGGGCACCTGCTTCAGCCTCCCGCCCCGAGGATTGCGGAACACCCACGCCAACTCCGCGTCCAGCCCCGCCACATATCCGTCGGCCTCGACCTGCCACAGCATCCGAACCGCCCCCGCCCCGCCCGCACTTCACCCCGTGAGCAGCCGCACTCCGCCCGCCCGCCGACCCGTTTTCGATCAGTGCATCCACTCTAGGTTCCACCACTGACAACACCCCCTCACCCCCTCCCATCTGCACTTTCCCTCCTCCCACGCACCTCGCGGCAACCACCCGTAAAAAGGTGCGTACTTGATCAGCGCCCCCTCGCGCCCCTCCTCGAAGGGGCGCCCCTTCAGGGGCTTTCCGAGGGCCCCGCCGTCCCCTGCCCACCCCTCCCGAGGAGCTCCTCACCCATGTCCGCGAACACCGCCACCGTCGCCGAAGCGATCGCCGCAAGCGAGCTCGTCCTCGTCGGCCTTCAACCTGGCCGTCGACCAGGCCGCCCTCCCCCACCTCGTCACCACCCACCTCGAACAGGGCCTCCCGGTCGACCTCATCACCGGCCTCCAGCACCTGCTGGACCGCGCGGTCGGCGAGGGCCACGTGACCGACGGCCTCTCCCGTCCGGCGGAAGTCCTCAGCCGCTGACACCAACTCCCTGCAATCCAGGACGAGTTACGCGCCCTCCAGAGATGTTCCACATATCCACAGGACGGACGGCCGGACCTGGCCCTCACCACTCGCCTCAACCGCCGCCCTCCTGCTGCTCCTCGACATCAGGGCGCACCGGATCTCATCGCGGGTTCACCGCCGCCGATCGCCTTCCACGACTTCACCGTCGGCAAGAAGAAGTGCCCGACGGAGACGGCCGGAATCCAGGAGGGAGCAGTGCTGGGCAGGCTGCACCTGCCCGGCCCGGCGTATCTCCTGAACCCCTACGACCACTCGCTGGCGTTCACGAACGGGTTCGGACGGGACTCCCTGTCCCTCAACGACAGCCCGGGGTTCGACCTCGCACGGCCCCACCCCTGAACTCCGGCCCGGAGGTCCGCGCCACCCGCAGCCGCGCGCCGGAGCAGGGGGCCCAAAAAGATGTCTCACTGAAACGTGTAAGTGAGACATTCCCGAGAGGGGGGTGCCCGGAGAGCGCGACGGACCAGGAGGCGGGTGCCGCGCCGCGCGGGAACCGCCCCCAACGCCCCTTCTACCGCGAGAGGTTGCGCGCGGCCTCCGTGGCCCAGTACGTCAGGATCATCTGCGCACCGGCCCGCTTGATCCCGGTCAGCGACTCCATGATGGCCCGCTCGCGCTCGATCCAGCCCTTCTCGGCCGCCGCCTCGATCATCGAGTACTCGCCGCTGATCTGGTACGCGGCCACCGGCACGTCCGCGTTCTCGGCGATCTTCGCGAGGACGTCGAGGTAGGGACCGGCCGGCTTGACCATCACCATGTCGGCACCCTCCTCCAGGTCCAGCGCCAACTCCCGCAGCGACTCACGGATGTTGGCCGGGTCCTGCTGGTACGTCTTGCGGTCGCCCGTCAGCGAGGACCCGACGGCCTCCCGGAACGGCCCGTAGAACGCGCTCGAATACTTCACGGTGTACGCGAGAATCGACACGTCCTCCCGCCCGATTCCGTCCAACGCATCGCGGACCACACCGACTTGACCGTCCATCATGCCGCTGGGCCCGACGACGTGGGCGCCCGCGTCGGCCTGCACCTGGGCCATCTCTGCGTACCGCTCCAGCGTGGCGTCGTTGTCGACGCGACCCTCGGCGTCCAGCACCCCGCAGTGCCCGTGGTCGGTGAATTCATCGAGACACAGGTCGGACATGATGATCAGATCGTCCCCGACCTCCTCGCGCACCGCCCGCAGCGCGACCTGGAGGATGCCGTCCGGGTCGGTCCCCGCCGTCCCCGCCGCGTCCTTCTTCTCGTCCTCGGGCACGCCGAACAGCATGATCCCGGAGACCCCCGCGTCCACGGCCTCGACGGCCGCCTTCCGCAAGGTCTCCAGCGTGTGCTGGTAGACGCCCGGCATCGCGGAGACCGCCACCGGCTCGCTGATCCCCTCCCGCACGAACGCGGGCAGGATCAGATCGGCAGGATGCAGCCGCGTCTCCGCGACCATGCGCCGCATGACAGGCGTCGTCCGCAGTCGTCGGGGCCGCGCCCCGGGAAAGGCTCCGTACTCAGTCATACGCCCACGCTAAACCCACCCCACACCCCCCTTTACCGACACCTTGCCGGTCCCACCCCGACCGCACGCCACCCCGCCGCCTCGGGCACAGGGGCCGCCCCCTGGAGCGGAACGGGCGGGCAAGGGGGCGGCCCCACGCGGAGCGCCCCCTCCGCGACCGCCCGCCCCGGACACCCCAGGCCCCCGCCACCCACCCCACCCCCATGTGGTGAGCTGATCCAGTCACCCGAGCCCCCGCCCCCCGCCCCCAGACACGGCCGACCTGAAAGGACACCAGACGTGACGGACCAGCCCACCCCCGCCCAGGCCCCGCCGGCCCCACCGGCCCCCACCGATCAGGCCGCCCAGGCCGATCAGGCCGACCTCACCCGCCTCCGTACCGAACTCCACCACCTCCGCGCCCGCGCCCACACCCACCCCCTCATCTCCCAGGCCCAGGGCATCCTCCAGGAGCGCTACGCCCTCCCCGACGGCGAATCCGCCTTCGCCCTCCTCCAGCGCGCCTCCCAACAGCACAACGTCCGCATGCGCCTGCTCGTCGAAGCCGTCATCCGCACCCCCCGGCCGGACCCGGCCCCCCAACAGACCCCGCACGCCCTGTGGTTCCCCCACCGCTCCCGCCTCCCCGCCCCGCCCCTCACCTACGAAGCCGCCCGCCATACGACCGGCGACGGCCTCAACCAGGGCACGGTCCTGCGCTCCGTACTGAGCCAGGTCCTCGCCGTGACCGGCACCGACATGGGCAACGTGCAGCTCCCCGACCGGGTGCGCGGGGGCCTGCGCCTCGAACACCACACCAACCTGTCCGCGGACTTCGTCGACTTCTTCGCCCACGTCGGCGAGGACGGCACCTCGTGCGCCGAGGCCGCCCGCACCGTCGCCCAGGTGACCATCAGGAACGTCGAGTCCGACCCGATCCTCGACGAGCCCTCCCGCCGGGCGATCCTCCAGACGGGCAGCCGCGCCGCCCACAGCGCACCGCTGTTCACCCCGGCCGGGGTCTGCCTGGGCATGGTCTCGGCCCACATGGACCGCCCGCTCAAGGCGATAACCACCGCGCAGAGCGAAGCCATGACGGAACTCGGCGCCCAGGCCGGCCAGTGGCTCGCCTGGTACCACCGCACCGTCCTCCTCGACGCCCTGGAGTTCCTCCACGCCCTGGGCACCCGCCACCGCGGCACCGCCTCAAGACGCCGCTGACCCGGCTCTCGTACGTACGAGAAACTCGCGTACGTACGAGAAAGGGGCGGGCCGGAGGAAACGAATCCCCCGGCCCGCCCCGCACACCTC